>JAFGUL010000012.1 GCA_016938535.1 Candidatus Delongbacteria bacterium | reverse complement strand
GATGAAATTAAAAATACTGTGGGCGAAACCGTCGAAAGAACCAATCCTAATCAGATAGTGCTTATCAGGCATTATAAATCAGTCGTTCCCGGCTCAATTATCAGAATAAAAAAATGACAGGCTCAAAGATCATATTTACAACAGGCATAATTTTAAAGAACTCGAGACATAAGGACACTTCGGCAGTTATTTCTGCTCTTACTCCCGATCTAGGTATGATCGAATTTCCGAAATTCGGATATAATTCGAAGAAGAACAGTTCAAAATCAGACCTGCAGGCGGTCAATCTCGTTGATCTGAAACTCGAGCAGCACGGCAAGAATTTAAAACTTACCGACTGTTCAATAATAGAATCATACGATAATTTGAGGAAAAGCTACAATAAAACTCAAACTGCTCTAAGTATATTCAAAACTCTTCTTTTCTCGAACTTATATGACGACAAAGATTACAGGCTTATCTTCCATCTGACCCGTAAACTTCTCGAATCTCTCGACAATAGCGATCCCTGCCCCGTAACGACGGCCATTTACTTTTATTATCAGCTTGCCTGGTGCCTGGGGATATCATTCTCATTCAGAGATAATGAAGATGCCCAAAACTGTTATCTTCAGTCGGAGAACGGGCTTTTTTTCTGCAGAAACAAACCTCTCGAAAGCGGATCGGCATACGGAGTATCCAAAGCTCTTTATGACAGATTAAGTCAATTTCACAGCATTAAATTTGCGCAAATTCACAAATTGGATTACATTACCCTAAAAGAATACGCAGAGTTCAGAGAAATGTACAGAATATACACCGGGTATCACCTGAATCAGCCTGTGCATATCGCAGGTCTGGAAATTTCGGAGGTTTAAAATGCTGTTTTCAAAAAAAGACAAATTCGAAAGCAAGGGATTCAAATACCTTGAAAAGAAAGCCGAAGCTAAAGAGATAGCTGATCCGTTGGCTGTTATACTGGATTTTTTGAAAAAAAAGACTTTTCTTACAGAATTCCAGGATTACGATGACCCTTTGAAAGTAACATGGAAATACGGACAGCTCGGTGAAAAAATGAAAGAAGATCTTTTAAAGAGCTGGGAGAACAGTACATCAAAAAAACTCAGCAACATTCGGCACATAGCACAGATCACTCCGAGGCTGGGAACAGAATATCTTATAGAGATTTTTGCGGAAGACAATATTCAGGCACCTTTCGGTATATCAAGGGTGATCGAAACACCTGTGGAAAAATTTAAAAACAATAAATTCGTTTTCCATAATCACAAAGGCAAAAAACTCTTTCTCCAGTACGCGACAATACCCTCAACTTCAAAAGATATGCTGTCATCATGGCTTGAATTTACTATGGAATATATTTATAAGATCGGTCTGAAGGATGAAGAGCTCGAAGTTGAGTACGAAAAGCTTGAAGATATTACCGATACAGAACATTATTTCTTTGACAGATATGTTATCAAGAATATTTTTCACTTCGGAGCTGAACCGATAGCATGGGTTTCGAACAAGATAGATTTTGAGTTCGAGAACTATGACAAGAAATTCCCCGACGATAAAAAGCAGAGGTGTTTTGTTCACGATGACCTGCGCGAATATGACGGATTTCCGCATGTGATCGAGATTCAGATAGATGTCGAGAAATTAATACTTGCAGCACTTCTAAATAATTTCAGTCAGCAGAGAGTGAGAACTTCTATCATTACCACTTTAAAACTTTCTCCGCAGATCTCCCCAGTAAAATGTGTGGTATTTCCTTTAAGCGTGGTTGATCAGAGAACCAGGATCGCGACGGAACGAATAAAGAATGACCTTAATAAGCACTTCAAGACTTTAACCGACGATAAAGGCACGCTGGACATGAGGATCGAAAAGTACAACGAAATAGGTGTTCCTTTCTATATTGAAGTTGATCCTGATCTCGTTGACAACAACCTCTTCACTCTTCACGATAATAAATTCGGCACCAAATCCGAACTTGACATTCACGACATCACATCATATATAAATTCCAAAATAAACGAATAAAAAAAGGGCTGAAAAATTTCAGCCCTTAAATCATTAATGCATCTGCTCGTCATCAAGACCGGGCTCTTTTTGTATGTACTTGAAGTAGATAAATAAAAATATACTTATTGCGATAGTGAGGACGACCGATGCTTCCCAGTCTGTTGCAAGAACCTGTGCCCTGCCTATAAAAAGCGCGATCCTTCCCATTACAGTTGCTCCGAATGAAGCTCCGAAGTTTATCATGAGAATAAGAATACCGACCCTGGCTGTTTTACCGAGGAGTCCCCTGTGCGGTTTTGAGAAGAAGAAATACATTAAAGCCGTGAAAGTACCGAAAATTATCACGAACCACTTGGATATCTCGAAAAATGTTGGATACTCAAGAAGCGGTTTCATCATGTTCGCGCCCTGAATAAAAAGCTGCTGTACCTGAACAGGAATACTGTAGCCTGCGACATAAGCGAAAATAAAAGCGAACCAGTAGTTGGCGATCCAAGCTTTTGTTCTTGAGAACCTGAAGAACATAGTAGTACCCATGATCACCCACAAAACAAGAGTAAGATCGTAAGGCTGGAAATCAAGATAAGCGTCCTTGAGCGGTCTGAACAGATAAGGTATAATGATCATGTTCCAGCTCCATACCCATCCGTATCCCAGAGATATGCCCAGGAAAGTATTCTCACCGAGCTTATAAAGCGGATTGTCCTTGAACAGAAAAGACAGCATCATTAAAGTGAAAAGTACGCTCAACCACGCCTGGAAAGTAGGGTTAAGAATAGTATTGTCTATCAGAAGATCTATTAAATACATCAAATGCTCCTATGATCTTTTTTTCATTTTTCTTTCGTAGAAATATATAAAGTTACCGATGCCGATGAACATGAACATTATAAGGTGAGAGAGGGTCAGAGAAGCCATTCCCGCGTTAGCTGTATTGTTCAGCTTTTTAGGTGCTCCCTGAGTGATCCTCAGGTTTTCGTATTCAGCCGCGCCTTTGAGCCCGAAAAGCATTCCGTCAAGCTGTCCGGTCTGAAGATAAGGCACAAAATCCGGACCGACGACAGCAGTCACTCCCGAACCCATTTTAAACCCGAATCTTCTCTGTAGAAGTATGTAGCTTTCAGGATGGGCCGATCCTGCAAAAGACATCATGTATTTTATGTCCGCGAAAGTCTTGATACCCTGAAATATTTTTCCCTCTTTACCGAATGTAGCTTTGAAGTCAGAGTACATGGAGAACATCATCATATCAACACCGATAGGCAGGTAACCGAGATGCATATAATCAATACCGCTTTCAACATGCCCGTAACCCTCCTCAGATTTGATCTTTTCGACAAGGTTCTGACCCAGACTGATAGCTGTTATCATCGGATAATAAATGAAAACTCTCAGTTTTTTGTCGAAAGCCTGTTTGATGGTCTGCTCGGCCATAGGAAGAAGCTCAGCCTGAAGTGTAGGATCGAATGCCCAGTCGATGAATATCGCATCACCCTCTTCAAGCCCGTCAATGATCTCATAAACCCTTTGAGTTTCTTTCGAGACCGTGAATTCCTGATTGAGCATATCCGGGAACCAGAAGGGAATTATACATGACAGAAAGACCAGAAGAAATATCCATCTTCTGTCCATTTTCTTTAGATTGTAAACAAATTTATCCATTATGATCAACCTCTAATTTTTTATTCGGACAGATGTGACCTTTCAAGGCCGAAAGCTATTCTGATCATCATTGTCAGACCGCCCAGGAACGCACCGAAAAGTATCGCTCTTTTTCCCGCGCTTGTAGGACCGTCCATTATCCACTCGCCGATCACCGGGATCTTATCCCATACTGCTTCAGCAAGAGGCATTTTACTCATCATAATTATTATGGCTGCGACCAGAAGAAAAGCTGACTCTACCGACTTGATCTTGAACGATCTGTACGAAGCCGAAGCTACATAGAACGCAAGAAGGGAGAACACAGTTGCATCAAGCGGGACGAAACCGTAAGTGAACATTGCGTCGAACGGAGTTCCGGGACTGATGCCTCTTAATGATGCGAAAATGATCATCAGCGCTATAATAGACATCTGGTAAACTGAATACCATCTGTCATTATTATATTTTATCTTTTTATAGTTTACCCTCAGAACATTGAATATGCCTACAAGAAGCCCGACTATGGCCACATTCCTGAAACCTGTCGTGAAAAGCATTTTCCAGTTCTCGAAAAACCTGCCGGCCATAAAAAACTCCAGATACCATCCGATGGTGGCAAAAAAACCGAGCAGTAAAGGTATTTCTTTTTTCATCTATCTTCCGCCTTTAAATAATTTTACCTTGTATAGATCATATCCTGTAAGAATGTCCACTCTGAATTTATAGTTAAAAGTATAGTACCTATAATGAAAAGAATTCCTATCGCCAGTTTTGCGTAATCCGACAGTTTGAGGTTGGTCATGATCTGGGGATCTCTTGAAATGTACGCAGCAGCAGCGTAAAGCTCTTCACCGATCAGAGTGTAGTCACAGGCTGTAATGAAGAATGGAAGCTGCGCAACAGCTGTAGTACCCGCCACCTGAATTGCACCTGCAGCGAATCCCGCCTCGGATATCAGAAGAGATTCCGCCGCGTAGTAACCGAAGTGAAATGCTGTAGCCGGCTTTTTTCTTGCAAGAATACCCGCAACACCCGCTGCGAAAGCGAACTGATCATAAGCAAGGAAGAAAATATTGTCTTTCTTGTGGTCTTCAGGATAGCCGGCATCGAGAAAGCCTGATGAAACCATTTCTTCTGAGATCTGAAGAATTATAGGATCACAGGTCGGAACATATATCTCAGCCTTGAACTCAGCGACCTTTTTAGCTATACTTTTGAGGATCAGCATACTTGCTATTGTGTCGATCTGAGTGTAATAACCGATACCTGAATCATAAACTATAGGTTTACCCATTTCTGTCGCTCTTCCGACAGCGTCGTCAATTGCGTCAAGACCCGGTATCTTTCTTATGAAAAGACTGTCTCTGTTCTTTTTAACTTTAATGTACACATAGAAGAAGAGTATCATGAAAAATATCGTGCCTATCAAAACATTTGTTCTGAAAGTTCTGAAGACAGGTTTTGCGTCAAAAATTACATACGACCCGAATGTGCTTGTCAAACCGCTGTAAAATTTATTTTTGATCTGGTGTAAGAATTCTGCTTCCGCATCCGGATCGTTATTCTTTATTTTTGTTATTAGAGCGTTAGATATTTCAAATGAACCGATACCGGCCTCTTCCTCTAGCGGCTCAAGATAATCTGTGACAAGACTGCTGAGATCATAATTAAGTTCTTCCTTAAGGTCGAAAAGAGTCAGTCTCTTAGACTCTATCCAGTCTTCGCGCGCCCAGATATAATCCTCTCTCTTGTATTCGATAAGCTCTTTTCTTTTCCTGTCAATATGGAACATGATCCGCTCATTTATCTCGTCTGAAAGTTGAGAAACCGTTTCTTCTCCGCTGTTCTCATTTCTGAGAGATTCAAGTTTCAGCTGCAGATAATACATCTCGTCAGAATACTCTTCATCGTTAATAAGAGCTTCTACCACTTCTATATCCGTGATCTTCTGCATCTGAGCTAGCTCTTCATTATAGACCCTCATTTCTTCAAGCAATTCAGCTACATAAGCCTCATGCTCACTAAGCAGTTCCTCTTCTTTGGAATCAGTATGTTTCTTTATTTTTCCTGCCGCCGCGTCAAGTTGTGAATGGAGTTCTTTACTGATATACCCCCAGTAAAAATCTTTCATCGTAATAAATCTTGCAACTTCCTCATAAATCTTATCATCCCTGAGAGATTTGAAAGCAATGAACTGCCTTGTTTCAAGATCTGTCAGAATTTCTCCGAGACGCTCTTTTTCCACTATCGAAAGATCAAAATCAGGATAGGCTGAATAAAAATCATCAATAAAATCTTTAACTCTGGGGAACAGGATCTTAAAATCTCTTTCCGGACTCCAGTTTTTGTAAATATCGATCAGGTCAGCCGCAACCTCTTTACACAATGCTTCCTCTTCGGGAGATACAATGATTTCATCTGTTTCGTCAGGGATCTGTGCAAAAACAGCATTAAGGCTGAGAAGGATCATTATTAGCTTGAGAATTTTCATTATCGCTCTCTCAATAATTAGACGGATTTTTTCTATTTCAGGAACTTAAAAAACAACGCGTGAAAGATATATGAGGGAATGGATTTTATCAAGTAAAATAAGACGAATTACATTATTGGTAGGACGAAAATTTTCTTTCAACTTTATGAGGACTAAATATCTATATCGCCTTCGAAGACGATTTCGGCGGGTCCTGAGAGTATGAGTTTTGAGTCTTTGATAAAAACTTTCATTTTTATATCTCTGACGGTGAAGAATATCCTTTCGGAAAAATCTCCGGTGAGAAGCATGTCAAGGTAGGCGGAAGCTGTTATTCCTGTGCCGCAGGCCATTGTTTCTGCTTCTACTCCTCTTTCGTATGTTCTGATATTGAATGTTCCGTCTGTATTTTTCTGCACGAAATTGACATTGGTGCCTTTAGGGAATCTTGAATTGTATCTTACTGTTCTTCCTGTTTTTTCAACATCGATCGAATCGATATCTTTGACAAATGTTACTGCGTGATCTACTCCTGTGTCGAGATGATAGAATTTTCCATCAACTCCTTTAACGATGATATCTTTTGAAAAACCGTCCGGTTCTTTCATCTGCAGATCAATATATCCGTCAGAGTTCAGCCGGGCTGTATGAAAGCCGTCGCCTGCTTTGAAACGGGTTTCTTTTCCTTTAAAATATCCGAGCTTGGCGGCTAGAAGAACTGCGCATCTTCCCCCGTTGGCGCAGAAATCTGCTTCGCTTCCGTCAGAGTTGAAGTAGCGCATATTGAAATCATAGCTCGCATATCCTCTGCTGAGCATTATGACCCCGTCCGCTCCTACTCCGAAATTTCTGTCGCAGAGAAAAACGATCCTGTCCTCATCCGGATCAAAAGCTTCCGTTACAAAGACAAAATCGTTTCCCGCGCCCTGTAGTTTATAAAATTTCATTTGTTCAGGTATTTATCCGCGAATTCTTTACCGGCTCTCAAAGCTTCGATATTCTTATTGACTACATCTTCGCCTTTTCTTCCGAAAATAAATCTGATGCCGTTCTCGAGTTTTTCAAATTCTATGCCTACGAAACTTGAGGCTGCACCGATCATTACCATATTCATTGACATAGGCGAACCCAGCTTCTTTGCGATCTCATCAGCGTCGATAAGAATGTGATTTTTAACTTTTGAGATCTCTTCTTCGATCTTTTCAGTTTCGGGATAATTTGAAATGTTGTTGTAGGGAGTTTTATTCGTTATCAGCCATCCGTCCTTTGAAAGATAAGGCAGATATCTGAGTGATTCCATAGGCTCGATAGAGAGGATTATATCCGCTCCTCCGAAAGGTATCAGGTCCGAGTATATCTCTTTATCCGATATCCTGAGGTGGGACTGAACATCTCCCCCTCTCTGACTCATTCCGTGGACCTCGGCCTGTTTCATAAAAAGCCCGTCCTTTATTGCGGCATAACCTATCACAGTAGCTATAGATAATATTCCCTGACCGCCGACACCGCTTAAAATTATATCTTTTTTCATATCATGATCCTCTACTGTTTTTTTGCCTTGAGTTTTCTCTTAAGAGTCTGCATACATTCTCTTGCTGGGATTATCACTGAAACGCCGTTATAGTCGATCTCGCGCTTAATGAGTTTAACCATTTCGTCGTGGTTCTTGCTGATCGGGTTTATTCTTGTGATGTGATCTTTATCTACACCGAGACCTTCGCATATCGAAACGAGCCTGTCCAGAGCGTGCGAATCCTGTCCCCCGGTCATTCCGGTTGTCGAGTTGTCTAGTATCATGACTACCATGTTCGTATTCTCAATTACCGCGTCCAGAAGTCCGGTCATACCTGAATGAGTGAATGTTGAATCGCCGAT
>JAFGUL010000078.1 GCA_016938535.1 Candidatus Delongbacteria bacterium | reverse complement strand
TTATCAAGTCTGTTCCTGTCATAAAATTTTTTCATGACAATATCTCTGATGTTCTGATTTGATCTTTCGAAAAGCTCGGTTGCACCGCAGAAATCAGTTACAAGTTCAGGTTTGTACGGATGGTCGGCATAGAGCTTTTCCGTAAATTCCGCTGCAAGGTCTTTAGTTTCGCATTTGGGGCAGCAGTGGAAGATAACTGAATTGTTGAAAGCCGGTTTTATGACCAGATCATTTTCTAGTATCAATTTCATCCAGTTTATATATTCCAGTCTGAAACCGTCTGAAGATCTCTCACTGTATCCGGACCTGAGGC
This sequence comes from Candidatus Delongbacteria bacterium, assembly GCA_016938535.1. The sequence goes on along the minus strand of JAFGUL010000078.1, from coordinate 15,629 downwards.
TTTTTTCTTCATTGGAGCAAATAGAAGTTATATAGCGTATATCGATCATTGAATTAAAAACAGATATGTTTTTCTTAATATTTCTTGAGGCCTCTTTTATCATTCCCCTGTTTTCGAGGGGACTTCCGCTACAGACCTGTTCTTTAGGTATCAGCACCTGAATACCACCGGTCCTAAGCAGCCTTACGAACCTGTCAGCAGTCTGTGGATAAATATATTTTCCGCCGCATCCCAGAAAAAGCGCAACTCTGAAACCTCTATAATTTGTTATCTTGGTTCTATTGCCCATTCTGAAAAAATTACGGTCGGGCAATTCCGGGAACTCTGATGCTGAAGGTATCTTTAAAAGTTTAAAGATCATATAACGGAAGAATTTTAACTTTTTCGATCTGAAAAAAAAGCGGTTAAGAAATCTGAAAATTCTGAATGCAGCATCAGATACTTCAGGCTTTGAAGAGAAAAGCATCCCGAGAACATAATTCTTCGGGTTGAAAAGTTTGCTCGAGATGTTAATATTTGATTTTATCTTCTTTATTAAAAGGGTGTATTCAACATCGGCCGGACAGAATCCCGAACACTGACCGCAATTAAGGCATGCGTAGATCTTGTCAACGGTATCACTGTTGGGCTCGAGCTCATTTTTCATAAGTCCGCGGATCAGATTTATTCTGCCTCTAGTTGAATATAGTTCTTCATTTTTTATCTTAAAAACCGGACAGATCAGTCTGCAGTTCCCGCAATTAGTACATTTGTCGGCCAGATCAGCTATGCCGGAATTATTCTTGAGTTTCATTTTTATATATTTCTTCCCAGATGTTTACAGGGTTGAGATCCTCATCGTAAAATTCTAATTCAATGTCAATATAGTAAATGTTGTTTTTAGTTACGGTTTCATCTGAAAGTTTAACGAAATCCTTGTATGTAGTTATAAGAATATCGGAGTTCTTTTTGATTGAACTCAGCCTTGCTTCTGAACCGGAATAATCGAAATGGTCTGAAAATGCGGTAGAGCTGACAACATCGTATGAAGAAAAGAAATAAAAAAAATCATTTGGGTTCCCGATGCCGCAAAATAGAGCTATTTTTGATCCTGAAATACTATCTACCGGTTTTTTCCCTTTTCCGTTAGAAATAAACGGGCACAAAATTTTTGAGATCAGGATCTTTTTGCCGTACTTTCTCAGTATTTTCAGCTTTTCTGAAACCGGTGAGGATGTCTCATCCCTGACCTTCGAGAGAATGATAATGTCGCTTCTGTAAAGTCTTGAAGCTGTATCGCGAAGAATACCCGAAGGCAGGAGGAGGCCGTTCCCAAAAAACCGGTTTTCGTCAACAAGAACAATATCAGAGTGTTTTCTTATTTTCCTGTGCTGAAAGGCATCATCGAGTACAATCACATCAAATTTGTCTTCAATCTCTTTTACTGCCGCTGTTCTGTTCTTATCGCAGATGACTTCAACTCCGGTTTTTTTGAAGATGGTCATAGGTTCGTCGCCTGACTCCGAGACCGAACTTGAATTGCTGACAACAAATCTCGAATCAGTTTTTCTGCCGTATCCTCTGGTAATTACAACCGGTTTTTTCCCGTCGGCAACGATCGAATTAACAATGCTTATCACCGTAGGTGTTTTTCCCGTACCGCCTGCAGTGATATTACCTACTGAAACTGTAAAAGTCTTTGATTTGTATGATCTGATGAAATTTATATCATAGAGAAAATTTCTTGAAACTACTGCCGTCCAGTAAAGTATTGTGAAAGGCAGCAGTAACAAAGAGATCAGAGCAGATAATATCGGGAAATTGCTGTAAAACATTAAATTGCTGTTCTCACTTTCTTAGATACCAGTCCAGTTCAGCCTCAATAGAACCGATATAGACTTTTGTTTCCATTTTAACCGGCATTTTCTTCTCGTCCGCGGTAAGCCAAACAGTCACTTTTCCATCCTTCTTGAAAACACCTCCGTCAGCCATTACAGGCTCAACTACAAAACATTTGAATTTTCCCGCGGGGACTTTTACGGTTTCAATTTTATGGACAATTACTTTGATATCGTAGGTTTTCATATTATCGGTTGAAGGTATCAGTATTTCGTCCCCGGGTTTTATATCGAGTGTTCTGATATAAAAAAGGCTTGAAAGAGGGTCCATAACTCCCTCAGGTATCTCAATTTCGGCATTTTTGTCTTTTTTCCCTTTCCTTTCGCGAAAGAAATGTGCTTTTTTGTTCTCATGGTCATATTTAATGTCAATGTCAACATGATAACTGCCTTCCCTGAGCTGCTTTACGAATCTCAGAGTATGACCGAGCTGCTTGTCGAAATAGGATTCCGTCCAGTCTCTGACCTTGAATACCCAGTCGAATGCTCTGCGGGATTTTGCGGTAGTTTTGAAAATGAATACATCCCGGCCTTCATAATCAGTGTTCTCGTGTACTTCTATGGTCGCATAGCCCGCCAGAATTATACCGTAACTTACCTTAAAATGCAGATATTCGCCGCTTTCGAAGGGATAAGTGATTTTTTCCTCCTGTGCCTGAGAAGAAAATAAAAAAATGATAATGATGATCGCTGTAAGTAATTTATTCATGAAAGAATTGCCCTGTTGCCATCTGTTTTAATTATTTCAACGAGTTTCTGCCCGCTGTAAAGTTCTTTTTTTGTTAAAAAAGACAGAATCATGGAAATATTAACGCCCGATACTGTTGCCGATTTTTTATTTGATGATGATGTTTTTCTCGCGGCTATAAAGCAGCTTCCCCCGGGAAAGTCCGTGGCTATAATAAAGAAAGAATCGGAATATTTTGAAATAATCGCTCTGATCCTTTCTGAAAGTTCGGAAGTTGATAAACCTTCGTTGGAAAGAGCAAATACAGTTTCTTCATCAACATTCCCGATTATTTTTCGGGCAACCCCGATAATTGCCTCTCCGAGATCTCCGTGCGTGACGATCAGTAATTTATTATTCATAGTCTTTATTCAGATATTGCGATAATTTCTGCTGTTTTTTCATTTTGTGCATAAGAATTTTGTTGAATTCAGCTGCAGCGTTATATCCGTACACTTTAAGATGGAGGTTTAGAGCTATGGTTTCTGCAATTACGGTAATGTTCTTGCCTGGGAAGATAGGAAGCTTGACTCTAGGTATTTCCACCCCGAGTATTTTAATATTATCATCCTCAAGTCCGAGTCTTTCGTATTCGATCTCTTTTTTCCAGTCGTCCAGCTGAATAACAAGCTCGACCCTCTTCTGTATCCTCATGGCTCTTGTACCGAATATCTCCTTTACATTCAATATTCCCAAACCTCTTATTTCCATAAAAGGAGTGTATCCGCCGCCGCTCTTTCCCATTAGAACATTTTCATTTTTCTTCTGTATGGTCACAACATCGTCGGCGACAAGTCTGTGCCCCCTTTCAACCAGATCGAGAGCTATCTCGCTTTTTCCGATGCTGCTCCTTCCCATGATAAGAAGTCCTGTCCCGTAAACATCAACGAGAGTGCCGTGTATCTGAGTAGAGGGAGCAAAAAAATCATCGAGGAAGTTAGATACCTCAAAGTACAGTTTTGAAAATGTTTTCGTTGTCCTGAATACCGGGATCTCTTTTGATGAGCATTCATCAAGGAATTCCTGATTTATTCTCTTTCGTCCCTGAATTATAAAAGCAGGTATATCAAGGTCGCATAATTTTTTTATATCCTTTACATTTTTAGCATCGAACTGATCATTTATGAAACTTATTTCTGCATTCGTCAGAAGCTGAAGACATTTGAAATTAAAATCCTTGAAGTAACCGCTTAAAGCGAGTCCGGGTTTGTTAAGTCCCGGCGAAGTTATGATCTTTTTCTCTGAAAAACCGTTATCCACCAGGGTTTTAAGTTTGATCGCGGGCTGAATGCTTTTATGAAATTGTGCTACTGAAATGCTTTTGTTCATTGAAAGCGCTCCTGTATTAAGTCATAAGTAAAATTTAAACACTATCGGACAGTAAAACAACATAATAATTAATTTTATTGAGGAAAATATTTCGTAGTTTATGCGGAAAGATTTTATTATATTTATCGGATAATGATAAGTGACGGAGATTTTATGATGGAAGAAAAAAAATTACAGAGACTTCAGGAGTTGTTCGAAGAGATCTTAAAAGTTCTCGGAGAGGATATATCTAGGGAGGGTCTGGTTAAAACTCCTCTAAGGGTCGCAAAGGCTTATTCATACCTGACTAAAGGTTACAGAGAGGATATTGACAGAGTAGTCAACGGAGCTGTATTTTCAACCGATAATGATGATATGGTGATAGTTAAGAACATTGAGCTATATTCCCTTTGCGAGCACCACATGCTTCCGTTCATCGGGAAATGTCATGTAGCTTATATTCCAAAAGGAAAAGTTCTCGGTCTTTCCAAGATAGCAAGAATAGTCGATGTATTTTCAAGAAGGCTTCAGATACAGGAAAATCTTTCGAGAGAGATAGCCGAAGCAGTACTTAAATATACCGGAGCGGAAGGAGTAGGGGTAGTGATCGAAGCTCAGCATCTGTGCATGATGATGAGAGGTGTCGAAAAGCAGAATTCTGTGATGACAACTTCGACGATGCTTGGAAGCTTCAGGGATGAAGCAGCGACAAGAAGTGAATTTTTGAGCCTTATACGGAGATGAACAGATGAATCACACCTCAAAAAGAGCCGCGCTTGTAACGGGAAGCGGTACCAGACTCGGCGCAAAGATAGCTTTGGAACTTGCGCGTGACGGATGCGACATAGCACTTCACTACTTCAGTTCTGAAGATGAGGCATTTGAAACCCAGAGAAAGATTAAAAAAACGGGAAGAGAATGTGCCCTCTTCAAAGGCGATCTGACAGACATAAACTTTGTCTATGAACTTGTCAAAGTAGCATTTTCAACATTTCCGCACATGAATATCCTTATAAATTCGGCTTCCCTGTTTAAAAGGCTGGAGATAAGGGACACTACACCTGAAATATTTGATCAGCTTATGTCACTAAATGTCAGAGCTCCATTTTTTCTCATAAAAGAGTTTGCGAAATTCTGCAGGTCAGGAAATATAATAAACATTCTCGATACCAAAACCGCAATGTATCAGAATGCCTATTCAGCTTACATAATCTCAAAAAGAGCACTGGCGGATCTTACTAAGCTGGCTGCAGTGGAATTTGCGCCTCACATCAGGTCGAACGGGATATGCCCCGGTATAATCATTCCTGCAGAAGATGAAAGTTCTGAATATGTTGAAAAACTAAAGGCCCGTAACCTTCTCGGCGCAAAAGGAGAGCCTTCAAATATAACGCGTACTGTAAAATTTATTCTTGAGAACGGTCATATTACCGGCGAGATAATAAATATTGACGGCGGAGAGAATATTGACAAAGGAATAAGGATAATTACATGAAGATCATGCTCAAAAACATAGAAATACAGGCTCTCATCGGCACACTTCATCATGAAAGGAACAGCGATCAGAAAATCTTTATCGACATCGAATTCGATTATGACGCCTCGGAGGCTGCGGCTGAAGACAAGCTTGAACACGCAGTAGATTACTCAGAGATCATGACAAGAGCGATCGAGATTGCAAAAAACGGCAGATTTTATCTAATTGAAACTCTTGCTTCAAAAATAGCAGACATGGTCAGATCTTACGGCCAGATAACTTCCGCGTCAGTCGAAGTAAGGAAACCTTCTGCTCTGAAAAATGCCGGTTCCGTGTCTGCGAAAGCGAACTTTTAGATTTCATTCAAGTTTACATGCTGTTTAATTTACTTTGAAATTTATCGGGTTTGTATTATATTTAGCATTTGTTAAAAAACGGAGGCAGAAAAATGAAGAAAATATTATTTGCAGTAATTGTCATAGCTACGGTGTCAGCTTACGGACAGCAGAAAATGGGTGCCATAAAAGCCGGAATGTTCTTTCCACAGGCCTGTGACGGAGGTTTTGATCTCGGTCTCGAATACGGAATGAAGATCGATACCAATCTTGATGTCGCATTAAGTCTGGACTGGTTCAAAAAGGAGTTCACCGACAAGGATTACATAGGAGATGTTGAACAGTACGACGGAACGATCGTGGGTACTCAATATAAAGATCTTGGGAAAATAACTATTTATGATTTTCCTCTGATGGTGGCTGTAACAGCTAAATTCCCTCTGGGGCGTCAGCTTAAGTGGTTCGCCTTGGGAGGTCTTGGTGCTGAGATGCTTTATGCTTCGATTGATTCTTATGATTCTAATGACGGTTCCGAGGTTAAAACGAAAGAGGAAACTACTCTGGCCTTTGACTTCAATTGGAGACTTGGAGGAGGTGTCATGTATAATCTCGGTCAGAGATCAGAAGTTTTCGGGGAACTGGCCTATCATTATTCAAAACCAAGCTTTGAGGATGACAATGGAATTACGACTGAATATGACATGAGCGGAATAATGTCTCGGATCGGGGTAAGATTCTCGTTCAGATAGAAGAATTGATACAGGGTTCCGCAAAAGGTAAAATAATTTTAAACTATAAGGGAAAAAACAATGAAATACGGTAATTTTTTATTCTCAAGCGAATCTGTAACTGAAGGACATCCCGATAAAATTGCAGATCAGATATCTGATTCAATCCTGGATGCAGCTCTAAAAGATGATCCTAAGAGCAGAGTGGCTATTGAAACTTTTGTCACTACCGGACTAGTAGTAGTCGGCGGTGAAATGACCACAAAAACATATATTGATATTCCTGGAGTGGTCAGGGACACGGTAAAAGAGATAGGGTATGATCATTCGTACAAGGGTTTTGACTACAACACATGCGGGGTCATTTCAACTATAGATCAGCAGAGCGGAGATATAGCGATGGGCGTGGACAGGGACGGAGCCGGCGACCAGGGAATGATGTTCGGATTCGCCTGCGACGAAACGCCTGAATTCATGCCTCTTCCGATAATGCTTGCCCATAAGCTTACAAAACAGTTGTCTGAATGCAGAAAAAAAGATGAGATCAGTTTCTTGAGACCTGACGGAAAAGCTCAGGTTACGGTCAATTACAAGAACTGGGTGCCTCATTCAATTGATGCCGTAGTTGTTTCAAGCCAGCATGATCCGCTTTTCGGTGATGACCACCCGACATCAGCTCAGCTGAAAAAAGAACACCTTCAAATTGAGAAAGAAATAACAGAAAAAGTAATAAAACCGGTGATCCCCGAAGAGTTTGTAAAGGGAAATTACAAAACCTACATCAATCCTACGGGAAGATTTGTCACAGGCGGACCGATGGGGGATGCAGGACTCACCGGAAGAAAGATAATAGTTGATACTTACGGCGGATTTGCTCGTCACGGCGGAGGAGCTTTCAGCGGAAAGGATTCTACAAAAGTTGACAGATCTGCGGCCTATATGGCAAGGTATATAGCAAAAAATCTCGTTGCGGCAGGATTTGCGCAGAAACTTGAAATTCAGCTGGCATACGCGATCGGTGTAGCAGAACCGGTTTCTATAATGGCAGAGACTTTCAGGACCGGAAAACTGTCCGGAGAAGAGCTGGTTAAGCTTATCCGGAAGCATTTCGACCTGACACCTTCCGGTATAATAAAAAAACTTGCTCTCAGAAAACCTGTTTTCAAGGCAACTGCCTCGTACGGGCATTTCGGAAGGGAAGGCTTTAGCTGGGAAAAACTCGATATGGTGGATAAGCTTCACACATAGTGCATATGAAAAAATTTTATTTCATAATATTATTGTCGGCCTGTTATGCTTTTGCATCGAACGAATTTCTGCTTTTCGACGAGAAAAATATAACTGATCAGTCGGTTTTCTTTGACCATAAATTCAACAGAATGAAGATGTCTCACTCGATCTTTCCTTCAGGCGAGAAAAAATTCAATTTGGGATATTCCAGGTTCTTCACAAAGAAGACGGGTGTATTTTTCAATTCGTATGCTTCAGAATCCGGAGTTACATTTTATGAGAAGTCCGAATTTGCTTTGGGTTTGACATACAGATTCACAAAGAGATCCAGAACATGGGTTTTTCTGGGTGATATCGGGTTTTCTCTTAACGATGATGTGAAAGATGATCTCGGAAGGTCTAAAGGGTACAGAATTAATCATGCCGTTGGAAGATTTATCGCGGAATATACATTTAAAAACGGTTTCGGATTCGATTATTCCATGTCTGCGAGAATGCCCATTGAGTTCGATCTTGATGAGAGTATGTCGCCGATACATTCCGTGGGGATAGTTTTTCAGTTTTAAAAGCGGAAGCACATGAAATATTTCATCATTTTAATATCGCTATTAATTTTGTCCGCTCTCTTCATCTTACTGAAGGAGAGAACACTGGATGAAAGAAAATTCGAGTCCCCTGTGTTTTTTGATATGAATTCGGAAGATCATAATGCTGAACAAAAAAAAGCAGGGGTAAAAAAAGGCATCTTGATTTTTGACATAAGCGGGTTCTCGGTTTTTGCTTTGTCTGATTCCCTCGTCACACCCGGGTTAGCAGCGATAAGGGAAAGATCAGTATGTTATGAAAAAACATTCAATTTATCACCCCGGCGTATGACTTCATTGAAAAGTTTCATAGAATGCGTACCTCCATACAAAATATTTGACGGGAAAGAGCCTTATCTGAAATACAAGAAGATGATTGCGGACAGTCTCAGGAACAGTTCGATCGCTGAAGTTTATGAGGATGCAGGATATTCTGTTAAGTATTTTTCTTCAGACACGATTCTTTTCAAAGAAACAGAGAAATATTTCAGCAAAAGTTTTCTTGCAGGATCAAAAAAAGAAATGATCGAAACGATATACAGAGAGATCAGTACTGATTCCGCGACGGAGTTTATTTACTTCGCAGATTCGGGTAATGACGGAGATGATGTAAATTATCTTAAGAAGACTGATAGCATGATCGGCGAATTGGTCAGAAGAACCGAAGAGGTGCTCGGAATAGAACCTCTCTGTCTTTTCATATCTACATTACCTGAAAAAACTTATTCAGGATGTCTGACATTTTTTTACAGAAAAGGAATTGAGCCTTCGTCAGATACAACTAATGTTTCATTAACCGATATAGCTAAAACCCTTCTCAATTTGACACAGGTGAGATACCCGAATTATTTCGGAGGATATGATATAGATGATCCTGACGCCGGTAATCTGAGGGAATATTTTGCAGGCAGCGTTGAAGATACTCTCCTTCTTTTCAATGAGAACTTTGTATATAAAAGCGTCAAATATTCTCCGGAATATAAATACTATGATCTGAAAAGAAGAACGGACGCAACAGGAGAAAATCTTAGAATAAATGAAAAATATGAAGATAACATGTCAAAATATTTCGGCGGAGACTACATAAAGTATATAATACTGAAAAACAATTCTGAAAAGCCTAAGGAATTCAAGTTCAATCTTAGGTCCAGAAGGCGTTTCGAAGAACTTTCCTCACTGAGTAAATATTATGTTCAGACTATGAAAAATTACAGATACACGAAAGATATAAGCAGACTGGTAGAACCGGGGGCATCCGATACGGTAATGATCTACTACGCAAGCATTTATCAGGAATTCTCATTCAGATCGGACAGTAAATACAGTATCTCTTACGGTGCCGCAGGGATCAATGCCGGATATACAGACAATTTTGACGAGAACTCCTACTACGGTCTTAAATTCGGGAAGGAAAATGTTACTGCTTTTCAGGATTATGACATCAGAATATTTAATTTGAGAGTGAATTATTAATGTTGCCAAGACTGAAAATTTTCCGTATTTTAACCAGCGTGTTGTAAAGAGGCGTATGAATTATTAAAATTTGGGGAGAAAAGAGGAATGAAAAAAATAGCAATGCTGACTATCGTAGTGATCGCTTTCGTATTAAGTGCTCAAATGGAAGAATACGACAGAAAATCTATATCTGTATTTAAGCTTGATGTGCTTGACGGGGCTTCAATGGCCACTGATCAGGATGTAAACCTTGTTTATGACATGGTGTTCAAGAAATTTACAGGAATGGGAAGGTTCGACTATAACCCCATACCTGCCGGCGTTACTGACCCAGCTCAGCTTTTTTCTATCGTGAAAGAGTACACAGCAACAAAGATCGAGGAAAGAGCCGCAAAACAGTGGAACATTAAGAACGAGTACTACGGCACAAATTTTGTGACAGGGGAAAATGTTGACAAGATCATTAACGGAGCTTACATTTTTTTCCCGACCCTTGAGACCTTTGTGGTCACAAAGAAAAAAGACAGCGATGATTTTACTGCGAGTATGAGTGTTATCCTTGAGGTGTATTCCGCCGAGAACAAAGGCACGGTCGAATCACCTGTCTGGGAGCCTGTACTTGTAACTTCAGTTAGAGCGGCAGGATCTAATGCAATGGGAGCTCTTTTCGATTTCAATCTGAAAGGCGAGAAAAAAGATAAAAGGTACGAGGCGGTCAAATCGGCTACTAACGCGATGCTGCTATTCCTCGAAAAAGAGGTCAGAAAGATAGATGCTTTTACGATCAAAGCACTTGTAACTAAAGCAGAACCCAAAAAGGATAAAATATCATTTAATTTCGGAAAAAATGTCGGAGTCAATCTTGACGACGCATACAGGGTCGGATATTTCGTAAGAGACGATAAAGCAGGGCAGAAATTCGTCGAAACAGGCTTCATGAAAGTCAGAAAGGTTAAAGAAAAAGAGTCTGAATCTCAGCTTCTGATCGTAACAAACCCTAAGAGAGAGAAAGAAGAAAGCCTGTTCAACGAAATGGACCAGGTTTACGAATATCCTCAGGTCGGTCTCAACATTTTCTTCAACGCGGGAGCCAACAGCTTTAAATACTGGAGCGATGTTGAAGCCGGACAGAGTATTGAAGACGCAGAGGAACTTGTAAGTCCTTTTGTGGGTGTAAATCTTGAATACAATGTAGCAAAATATATAGGAATATCCGAACTTTATCTAAATGTTTCAGCTGATGCACTTTTGGCACAGTTGGGAAATGTGGGAGTTAATGAATTTGAGACTTCGACTGCCGTGCTTGAGTTTGGTATCACTAAAAAATTCTTCAGCAGAAAGATTGCTTACTACTTCGGTATTGACGGCGGATATATGGCTTTAACTTCTAAAACCAACGGCGGTGACGAGGAAAACCTGTATGCTGTCGGAGGAAAAGTAAAGGGCGGAATAAATTATATGCTCGGAAAGAACTGGCTCTTTGATGCCGGCGTAGCTTTTAGGGGTTACAGCGAGCTCATGAACGAAGACGGCGAAGAATATTTTGCAGACTCGATTTATGAAGGAGAAGGCTGGCTTACACCGTCAGGGTTCGTTTTCAGGGTTGGACTCGGATTTACTCTTTAAAAGAATTATTGTTAATTGAACGGAGGTATTTAGTTGAAAAAGATAATTGTAACAGTTGTGATGTTTGCTCTAGCCATGATCTCTTTTGCGCAGAACTATACGATGATATCGGGATCAGGTTTTTATAAGCATTCTGATGCTGAAAGTATTGGTCAGGCCAAAGAAGCTGCAGCAAAAGAGGCTCATAAAAGCGCATTGGTAAAATACATAAGCTCGATCTCTCAACCCGGCGAGACAGCAGATTTTAACGGAAAAATTGATGAGCTTCTGAGCAGATGGGACGAGATCACAACGGATGTGAACTATACAAAGAACGAGTACAATCTGCAGATCAAAACATTTTATTCGGATGTGACGGCAAAGATCGATGCTGATGTCGTGAGAAATACAGTTTTCGGAAACAACGGCGAAGAAGAAGCGGTCTCTGATGTCAGCGCAGAGAAAGCAGTTGAGGAAGAAACAGATGTAAAAAAAGTAAAATACAGGGAAGAAGACCTTAATAAGAAAGCAGGATTCAATATTGTGTTCGGCGGAGGATTCAATTTGATGAAAAGTTGGGAGAACTTCCCTAACATCGAAGAAAATCTTGATGATATCCCCGGAGCGGGACTGGTGGGTCTTAGACTTGAATATGATTTCGGACAGTTCATGAATTTTCCGAATTTCTGCTTTTTTGCAGGAAGCGATGTTGCAATCACTCAGATAGGTGATATTCCTGACTACAGTACTAATGACAGCATCAGACACCAGTTCAACCACACTACTTTCATTTCAGAAGTGGGGCTTCTCAAAAAATTCTTCGTTAAGGATGAATTTGCGTTATACATAGGCGGATCTTATGTGATGGAGAACATGGATATCAAAGCTACTCCCGACTATCCTGACCTGAATGGAGGCTGGAAATCCAGTGGTTACAGAGGACTGGCAGGTCTTAATTTTCTGATGGGCAACGCATGGTTCTTTGATCTTTCTATGTCATATACAGGAATGGGCGATCTGGAAAACTCAAAAGGCGACAAAGTGTTTGAAGAAGATCCTGACAATCTGTTCTATTTTCCCGACATGGAGGACAAGGGAGACAAGTATCTTGTTCCTGACGGATTTTCTTTGAAAATAGCTCTCGGATTGAGAATATAAACTTTAACAAAACTGGAGAAACTATGAAGTTGAGATCATTATTAGCGGTTGTTATTCTACTTTCGATCGCGGCGGTTTTCGGACAGGCTAGCCAGTACATGCATGATCATAATGTAACTGAAGTTGAAGTTCAGGGTATGGGAAAGGACAGGGATGCTGCCATAAAGGACGCTCAGAGGAACGCAATTTCAACAGCTATCGGAACCTATCTGACCTCTGAACAGGAAATGCAGAATTACATGACCGTAAAAGATCAGATCCTGACAAAAAGCGAGGGATTTATAAAATCTTATCAGGTTACAAATCAGATGAGAGAGCCGGCCGACAACAGCTGGACAGTAACAATCAAAGCAGCAGTGACCAAAGACATGATCCTAAGCGATCTCGAAGCTCTCGGTGTCCTGATGTCACAGCTCGGTAATCCTTCTATCGTGGTATTCTATGCGCCTAAAGGAGTTCCCTACGATCAGAGATTTACAGAGCAGGCCATAAATCAGATCAATCAGTATTTTACGACCTACAGGTACGATGTTTACGATCTTAACCAGCTTAATGCGATGATCGAAGCCGATCTTACTATGAAAGAAGCCGCTCTCGGTGAGGAAGTGGATATGGCTCAGCTTCTCGCAAAGCAGTTAAAGACAGATATTTATGTTACTGTATCGCTCATCCTGGAGGATCTCGGTAACGGAAAGAAGAAGGTTAAGGCTACAGCAAGCATTTTCAACGCTTCAACGGCAAAACTTCTCGGCGTTCAGAACGGTTATTCGGATGAGATATTCGGAAATGTCACGGCTTATGATGCAAATATTGATCAGGCGGTCAAGAAGCTGATGCCTCTGATGATGAATCAGGTAAAGGGCTACTGGAAGCTGCAGCTCGACAAGGGAAAGCAGTATGTAATACTTTTCAGCAAACTGCCGCAGGGAAGAAAAGTCAAGAAAGCTGTTCTTGATGTTCTTCAGTCGGAAGCGAAAGAGGTTAAAAAGGTTTCCAACGACGAATATCAGGTATGGATAACGAGTTCGATCGATGATTATATCGACAAAATAGGAGATGCGATACAGGATCAGATCTATGAGGGTACTGATTTTGACTATAAGAACAGGGGAGACAGAATAGATATTTTCCCGGTTCAGTAGTAATAAATCATTCAGTTGATCAAGGGCAGGCTTTCTGCCCTTTTTTATTGGTTGAAATTTTCTGAAAAATTTAGCATATTGCCTGTGTAAATTAAAATGGAGCAGTTTTATGAGCCTGAAAATATTTATGACCCTAATTATTACAGTGATCTTCATGTCATGCGTGTCAGTCCGTCATGTTTCGCCGATGAGCGATCCGGAAGCAAAAGAAGTTCAGACTGAGCAAAAACAGCTTACGACATCAAATCAGATAAGTCAGTATTCGCATGATCATAATATCACCGAAGTTGAAGCTCAGGGAATGGGAGCGGACAGGGAAAGCGCGATCAGGGATGCTCAGAGGAACGCAATTTCAACAGCAATAGGAACTTACCTGACTTCAGAACAGGAGGTTCAGAACTATATGACCGTAAAAGATCAGATACTGTCAAAAAGCGAAGGTTTCGTCAAATCATATACCGTTATAGAGCAGATGAGAGAACCGGCGGACAACAGCTGGACCGTAACGATCAGAGCCGCAGTGACAAAAGATATGGTCATGGATGATCTCGAAGCTCTCGGAATTCTGCTTTCACAGCTCGGTAATCCTTCTATCGTGGTTTTCTATGCGCCGAAAGGTGTACAGTACGATCAGAGATTTACTGAGCAGGCGATCAATCAGATCAATCAGTATTTCACGGTGAACAGATACGATGTTTACGATCTTAACCAGCTAAATGCAATGATAGAAGCGGATCTGACAATGAAGGAAGCGGCACTCGGTGAAGATGTCGATATGGCTCAGCTTCTCGCAAAACAGTTGAAGGCTGACCTGTATGTCACGGTCGCGATAATCCTTGAGGATCTCGACAACGGAAAGAAGAAAGCGAAGGCGACAGCAACGATCTTCAATGCTTCGACAGCAAAACTTCTCGGTGTTCAGAACGGTTATTCGGATGAGATATTCGGAAATGTCACGGCTTATGATGCAAATATTGATCAGGCGGTCAAAAAACTCATGCCTCCCATGATGAATCAGGTCAAAGGCTACTGGAGAGAGCAGCTTGACAAGGGTACGCAGTATATCTTAATGTTCTCCGGTCTCCCTCAGGGAAGGGAATATAAGCAAATGCTGGTCAACATTCTTGAAGGCGGCGCGCGGGAAGTCAAGAAAGTATCTTATGAGGAATATAAGGTCTGGATCACGACTTCAATAGATGAATATATAGACTCGATAGGGGACGCGCTCGAAGACAAGATATACGAAGGCCGCAGTTTTGACTATGAGAACAGGGGCGACAGGATCAATATATTTCCCCTAAAATGATCCTGTGTATAGATCGGGCAGAAAGAAAATCTGACGGTTCAGGCAACAGGTATTCGGACCTTAAATGCCGAAAAATAACATTCCTAATAAAAAACGATTGCTGCTAACGGTCGGCGGTATGTTTTTCAACCAGTTCTCGAATTAATCCTTCGCACACTCTTAATCTTCCTAAATGTTTGAAATTGCTTATATTTATCTTTTCAGTTTTAAAACTGCTAACACTTCCGCGGCTGTCATTACAGGGAGTTTACCACTCTTGAAATCATTTTTATTTCTTGTAACTATAACATCTATATTATTATCGAGACAGGCATAATATTGAATTGCATCCTCAAAGTCGGAAAAATCAGATTCAAGTGCTAATTCAATTACTTTTTCATTAACCGGTAAAATCTTAACAAGAATTTTCAATTTACGCAAAACTGACTTTGCTGCTTCGCTACCTTTCGCTTTTCTCAAAATGCAAAACAAATTAGAGAAATGTAAAGCAGAGACTGAAGCATGTATTTTTTTCGCTTCAATCAGATTAAATAACTCGGTAGATGGAGTAAAAAAAGGTTCTCTCTCAAGCAGAAGATCGAGAATGATATCACTGTCAACAAATATGTTTTTCATTTGTATTTCTCGATTAAATAGTCAGTGTAGTCATCTTCAGCTATTTCAGCTCCCTTCAATATGCCTGCAATCTCGCTGACGA
>JAFGUL010000077.1 GCA_016938535.1 Candidatus Delongbacteria bacterium | reverse complement strand
TTCCTGCTGAATCGGAAGAAGAGAAAAAAAAAACTTTAAAACCTGAAGAATTTTCTTCTTCGGCAACGATACTCGACCGTTGGAAAGAATTTATCAATTCAGATAAGATAAAAAACGAACTCAAGCTCTCTGCTCTTGAATATGGCGTGCCGTCCGAAGTGAAAGATAATGAGATAGAGATAAGGTTCGATCCTATACACATTGTTCTGCACAATTTCTGTGAAGCAAAAAAAGACGAACTTGAAATCGCCTTGAATGAGTTTTACAGATCCCCGAATTATAAAATCAAACTCGTAGTTGAAAAAGTCGATGATAAAGACAGAATTATTAAGATCAAAAAAAATACTGCCAGATCTTTTGAAGAGAAAAAAGATGAGCTTTTAAAAAAATCACCTAAACTGAAATTTTTATTTGAAGAACCATTTAACTGTAGATTTATTGATTAATACGGAGAAGTAAAATGCACGGAAAAAATTTGGACATGAGTTCACTTTTAAAACAGGCCCAGAAGATGCAGGAGGATATGCAGAAATCACAGCAGATGCTTGAGACTCAGGAAGTTGAAGGAACTGCAGGGGGCGGGATGGTCAAAGTCCGCATGAACGGTAAAAAGAAGATACTTTCAGTTAAGATCGACCCTTCAATAATCGATCCCGATGACGCAGATGGTCTTGAGGACCTGATTCTTGCAGCAGTTAACCAGGCTTCTGATGAAGCTGACAAAATTTCAGGTGACGAAATGTCCAAAATAGTCCCTAAGCTGCCGGAAGGCTTTAAGATACCGGGGTTCTGATGTCTCAAAGTTCCGAAATACTGGAAAATCTGATATCATCTTTCGCAAAACTGCCCGGAATAGGCAAAAAATCGGCCAGAAGAATGGCCTACTACATTATCAATTCTGACTACAGGGTGGCTGATGAATTTTCGAGAGCTGTACTTGATGCCAAGAATAAACTCGGTCTTTGCAGGATCTGCTTTAATCTTACTGAATCAGACATCTGTCATATCTGCAGAGACACGAAAAGAAACAGCGGATCAGTTTGTGTTGTAGAAAATTTCAGCGATCTTTACCTTTTCGAGAATTCCCGCATACATAACGGATCATACCATGTTCTCGGCGGGCTCATAAGTCCTCTTGACGGAATAAGTCCTTCATCATTAAAACTGCCTCAGTTCTTCGACAGGGTCGAAAAGGGGAACATAACTGAGATAATAATCGGGCTCAACCAGTCCGTCGAAGGCGACACGACCGCTCTCTATATCGCCGAAATGCTGAAAAAAACGGATATCAAAATAACGAGACTGGCTACAGGAATACCCGTCGGCGGTGAAATTGAATATACAGATGAAACAACTCTCAAACAGGCTTTCAGAGACAGAAAAAATTTAAATTAGACGGAGAAATATCATGTCAAAACTGACTTTATCTTCAAGAAACGCCATAATGCAGGAGAGCCCGATAAGAAAGCTCGCTCCTTTCGCTGTTAAGGCAAAAAGCGAAGGAGTTCATGTTTATCACTTAAATATCGGACAGCCTGATATAAATACCCCGCAGGTCATGATAGACGCTTATCACAACATACCTCCGGTTATCGAGTACGGCCCGAGCGAGGGTCTCTTGTCATACAGGAAAAAGCTCGCGGATTACTACTGCAAAGTGGGTATAAAAGTTGATGAATCCAACATTTTCATTACTACAGGCGGAAGCGAAGCGATCATATTTACTCTCCTTTCGGCCCTTTCCCCGGGCGATGAAGTGATCATACCTGAACCTTTCTACACAAATTATAACGGTTTCGCGGTTATGGCCGGCGTAAAAGTCGTACCTGTCACTACGAGCATAGAGAACGGTTTCGATCTTCCGCAGATAAGCGAATTCAAAGCTAAACTGACAGAAAGAACAAAAGCTATCGTTATCTGCAATCCCGGAAATCCTACCGGAGCGGTTTTCTCGAAAGAAAGACTTCAGGAGCTTGTGGATTTTGCACGCGAGAATAATTTATATGTTATCTCCGATGAGGTTTACAGGGAATTCACATACGACTGTAAGGCGACCTCGATACTTCAGTTCGATGATTTCGAAGAAAATGCAGTATTGATAGATTCCACTTCAAAAAGATATTCGGCATGCGGTTCGAGAGTAGGCTGTATCGTAACAAGGAATAAAGATCTTCTGAAACTTGTTCTCAAGTTCGGTCAGGCAAGATTATGCCCTCCGAGCGTTGACCAGCAGGCCGCCGAAGCAGCCATTGAAACACCTGATTCTTACTTCGATGAGGTTCAGAAGGAATATATGAAAAGACGAAATTTTGCCTACGAAGAACTCTCAAAGATCCCCGGGATCGTTGTTCCGATGCCTAAGGGCGCTTTCTACATGGCTGTCGGACTTCCTGTAGAAGATGCAGAGCATTTTGCAAAATGGCTTCTGTCGGATTTCAGACACAATAATGAAACAACAATGGTAGCTCCTCTTGCAGGATTCTATGCTACTGAAGGCCTCGGTAAAAATCAGATCAGAATTGCCTATGTACTTAATACAAATGACCTGAAAAAGGCTATCGAGATAATAAGGCTCGGTCTTGAGAAATATAATTCACTGTAAAATCGGGTTTGAAAATGTTTAAAAGCGGTGTAAGTAAGCGGAAGTTCACATATACGACTGTTAAAAATGTAAAAAAAGAAGAAGGCATCCCGGTCGGTCAGAGAATGAAATTCTCATCATTCTCGTCGCAGGAGCGCAAACAGTCAAAGAAAAAGACAATTTTTCTGCTGATACTTCTGCTTATGGTCACGGCATTTATAATGTACCACGGATTCAAAACTTCCGGAACATATGATCTGAAAATTGACGAAAACGAGATAGAGAGAATAGATGGAGAATAATCAGTACTATTACGAAGCATATTATGAGCTGATAAAATATGTTGACAAAAAAATCAGAAAACTAGAGAAGATCCATTCGGAAAATCTTGTCTGCAGAAAGAAATGTTCTTCATGCTGCCTCGACACTACGGTTCTGCCGATTGAATTTTTCTCGATACTCAACCTTCTGAAGCAGATGAATATTGTTCCCGAAGCGGGTAACGGCAGCTGTATTTTTCTTAAAAACGATCTCTGCACGATTTATAAGATCAGACCTTTGATATGCAGAACTCACGGATTGCCCCTGGCCTACGGTGAAGACGAAGATCCTCTGAATAAGAGCATATCATTCTGCGAACTCAATTTCACAAAAGAGCTTCCTGAATTCGGCCCGGACAATGTTCTTGATATGGATGAGATCAACATCGAACTTGTCAGACTGAACGAGAATTTTATCAAGACAAATGATAAAGATATTCCCGAAAGAATGGATATGAAAGACCTTCTGAATTACCTGAAATAGGTTTTTTTAAGGATATTTCCGGGAACTAAATTTCTTTTTCGACTTCAACTGTATTGTCATCTTCTCTTTCGAGTATATTAAAACCGCGCTTTTTGAAAAGCGAGATCATTCTTTGATTATCCGAAGTAGTCTGGGCATAAATCTTCTTCATGCCCCACTTTTCCGCAATCTCAAGGCAGTAATCAGTAAGAATTCCGCCCAGATCCCTGTTCTGCCATTTGTCTGTGATCAGAACTGCATATTCAACTGTATGCTGCTCGGGATCGGAGATTAGTCTGCCTACGCCGATAAGTTTTCTTTTACCGTCCTCTTCGATCTCAGCTACGATCGCGATCTCCCTGTTGTAGTCTATATAACAGAATCTCGTGGCTACTTCGTGCGATGCCCACTGAAAGAAATACCGGAATCTTGAATAAATTGATTCCTTTGAACAGCTGCCCAGCATATCAAGCCACATCGGTTCATCTTCGGGCTTTATGGGCCTGAGGACAATTTTTTTTCCGTCAATGGTGATCTTATCGGTAACGAATTCTTCAGGATAAGGCCTTAGCGCAAGATGGGAATATTTTTCAACTTCCTTTACTTCGGAAGAAAGATCGACCACAACTCTCGCATCAAGCGCACATACTCCCTCGCATGATGCCAGTATAGGATTAATGTCAAGCTCTGTTATCTCCGGATAGTCAGCAGCGAGATATGAAAGCCTTATCATAACCTGGATCAGTTTGTCAATATCTGCAGCCTGTTTCCCGCGGTATCCTTTGAGAAGAGGCCATATCTTCAGATCTTCGAGCATTCTTCTCGCAAGCCTCTCGTTTAGAGGCGGGAACCCCAGAGAAATATCCCCGAACAATTCGGCTGTCACTCCTCCCGCTCCCACGAGTATCACCGTTCCGAAAACCGGGTCTTTTTTTATTCCGAGTATTAATTCGGTAGAGTCCTTCATTTTTATCATTTTCTGAACCGAAACACCTTCGACAGAAGCATCAGGCACCCTCTCCTTCACAGAATTAATTATCTTATCGAACGATAACACGGCTGTTTCATCGGAATTGATATCTGTAATCACACCGCCCGAATCTGATTTGTGCGTAATGTCCGGAGAAAGTATTTTAAAAACAACGGGATAGGAAATTTCATTTGCGATCTTTACCGCTTCCTCAGATGTCTTTGCAGGAACAGGCACTGATACAGGGATATTGTATGCTGAAAGCAGCTTCTTCGAATTCTGTTCGGAAAGTATCTCATTTTTGTTCTTTGCTATGGTCCCAAATTCAGATCTTATCCTTTTCCGCTCTTCAGAAAACTCGACGGGGATGTCTCTCGGGGTCTCGTAAAGCGTTTCCAGGTTGCGTGAATATTCCACGAGTGTCATAAAAGCTCTTACAGCCTGTTCGGGTGTTTTATAATTCGGAATGGCGTAGTCGTTTAATATTCTTACCCCGCCGCTCATGTTTCTTCCCCCGAGCCATGACGCGAGGACAGGTTTTTTTGTTTCAGACGAGATCTCCCCGAGAAGTCTGGCTGTCTGATCCGCGTTTGTCATAGCCTGAGGCGTCAGTATCACAAGAACGGCGTCAACATTCTTGTCATCAAGAACGATCTTAACAGCTTTTGTAATTCTTTTCGATCTCGCATCTCCAAGCACATCGACAGGGTTGCCGTGAGACCACTGGGGAGGCAGATTTTCGTTTAAAAGCTGAAGTGTTTCATCGCTTAATTTCGCCAGTTTGCCCTTGGATGCAATGAGTGCATCGGTAGCCATGACCCCGGGCCCGCCCGCATTTGTTACGATGCCAAGTCTTGAACCCCTGGGTACTTTATTCCTTGCCAGCAGTTCGGCGCAATCGAATATTTCACCGATATCGTAAACCCTTGTCAGTCCGGTTCGCCTGAAAGCTGCGTCATAAACATTATCACCCGAAGCGAGAGCTCCGGTATGTGATGCTGCCACGGCGGCCGACTCAGGGAATCTGCCGGCTTTGTAAACAATAATGGGCTTTGTTCTGGCGAATGCTCTTGCTGCCGTCATGAATTTCCTGGCGCCAGATATCGATTCAATATATAGGATTATTGATCTCGTGGTTTCATCTTCTCCGAAATAATCGATCAGATGACCATAATCAACATCTATAGTATTTCCGACAGAAACAAAGCTGGAAAAACCGATCTTTTCCTCATTTGCCCAGTCGAGAACGGAAGTGCAGAGAGCGCCGGACTGGGATATGAAGGCAATATTTCCAGTTCTTGGAAAATCCGGAGCGAAACTGACATTTAAATTCAGAGCCGGAACTATTACTCCAAGGCAGTTCGGACCGATTATTCTCATATTCCTGTATTTCTTTTTCTCTTCCAGTATTTCTTCTTCAAGCTTTTTACCTTCTTTTCCGGTCTCTTTGAAGCCTGAGGACATTATTATGATTCCGTTTATACCGTTCTCACCGCATTCTCTGACAATTGCAGGAACTTCAGCAGCAGCTGTGCAGATAACTGCAAGATCGGGTTTATTCGGCAGACTTTCAAGATCGGGAAAACACGGCATGGCCATTACTGCTTCAAATGAAGGATTTACAGGATAAACAACTCCTTTAAAACCTGCGGCCACTATATTTGAAAGGACTTTTCCGCTTACGCTGTTGGGATTTGATGAAACACCGATGATGGCTATCCGTTTTGGTCTGAATATACAGTCGAGATTATGAATGTTCAATTTTCGCCTCCGGTGAGTTTGAATAAAAGACAAAGGCTTTGATCTCTCAAAGCCTTTTATCTTCTGGTGCCTCCTCGCGGAATTGAACCACGGACACAAGGATTTTCAGTC
>JAFGUL010000076.1 GCA_016938535.1 Candidatus Delongbacteria bacterium | reverse complement strand
TATGAGAATGCGTTCAGAGCTGCAGAACCTCAATTCCACCAATGCTGACAAGCAGATATACGACAGAATGGTGGATGTAAGGTTAAGACCTGACATTTCCTACACAATTAATGACTATATGTGCGTTAAAGCAGTTTTTGAAATCGGAGAACTTCAGTACGGTTCTGCGGGCGGTGCTTTGGGTACAGACGGTAAAAATCTTGAAACCAAGAATGTTTACATAGACATTAAACCGACGCAGAATCATCTTTTCAGACTTGGTCTTATGGCTATAAAAGATGCTCACAGTGTAATAGTTGACACTGACCTTGCGGGTTTACTGTGGAAAGGAAAATTCGAGAACTATGATGTCAATATGGGATGGTTCGCCGTACTGGACAACGATGAAATATACAATGACGCTGACGAACACACATACAGTCTCGGAACTACTTTAATTATGCTTGATCAGTCCTACAGACTGAATAAGTACCTTAAAATGGGTATTAACAACATTTTCGTGATGGACCGAACTGAATATATTGACGGAGTAAACCGTGATGCAGTAAGTATTTTCTTTGCTCCCAGAGCGGAGATCAGCCTCGGCAAGTTCTTTCTTGACGGCCAGTTCATAGCCAACAATAAGTATGCAGATTACAAAAATGTTGGCGAGGTACCCGGATTCGTTCAGCCTCATGATCCAGATGCTTTAGGTCTGGCAATGAGCGTTAAATCAAGATTTGAAATGGATTCGAGAACAACATTCCGTGCAAACTTTCTTTTCAGAGGCTGCCAGGAGAATAGATGGGAAAATTATGAAGCTTTTAAGTCTTTCTACGATACCGGACTTGAAATTCTGAATGAGAACCCTAACGGAATATATTATCACAATCCTATGCAGGGATTCAAGGTCGATGTTCGTGGTATATACTATGAATTAGGTTTGGTAGTTCCCTCAGTTTTTGTCGATTGGAAATATAGAGACAATGTCACTTTTACAGGCGGATTCGGATTTATCATGAACGATTCTTTTGACTACGGTAAAAGAATTGATTTCTCAGATCCTAACAGCGTAGTAAATGATGATGTCTTCATAGCTTGGGAGATGGATTTTAAAGCAGATATCGTTCTGTATAACAAACTGCAGCTTTTACCTTATTTTGCTTTCATGGTTCCTTCAGAAAACTTTGCTTACAACAAAGTCGGAAGCCTGGAGAACTTTGACGATGATCTTGAACCCGCAACGGATCTTCAGTTCAAGATAGGTATGACTACAAAATACAGTTTCTAAACAAAATCAATGAAATAAAAAAAGCGGGAATATCCCGCTTTTTTTATTTCATAACCTTTACTAGAAAGGCAGATCGTCCATAGGCTCGGATTCTTTGTCAGAATCGTTGCCGGGATTCTCATCGTTATCTGATGAAGATGTTTCGTCCCTTTTAACGGAAAGATTCTTTACTACATTACCGATTATCTCAGTAATGTATTTTCTTACGCCATTCTCGTCATCCCATGATCTTGTGGATATTTTACCGTCGATGAAAACCGTCATACCTTTTTTCAGGTATTCACCGGCGTACTCGGCCTGTCTTGCGAAAAGCACTATATTATGCCAGTCGGTTTTCTCTTCCCAAGCTTCGTTCCTTTTGACCCTTTCGCTCGTGGCGAGTGAAAATTTCGCTATCTGAACACCGCTCGGCGTGTATTTTACTTCCGGGTCTTTTCCAAGATTCCCGATAAGAAATACTTTGTTTACACTTGGCATCGCCATCTCCTTGTTTTACTTTAAATATTTATTCATATTAAAATTCATAGTCATAGAAAGTTCATTATTCATCTCACCATTAACAAGATAAGAAAAATCGAACCCGAAATCCATAAAAAGTATTGTAGCTCCCAGCGACAATCCTGAAAACTGTTCATTCTTAGTGGCTGTTCCTATATTCATATCTCTTACAGAAAGATCGTAACCTGCTCTTACAGTAAGGTTTTCTTTGGCATCGAACTCCACTCCTGCTGCAGTTCTTGTTCTTCCTTCAAAATAAAGATCGTTCTGGATCATCAGTTTGAGAGGCAGTTTCTCGACCCTGTATCCTATTCCTGTTTTGACAAATCCCCCTACATCTTCATTTTTGTCGAAATATTCACTGATCTGAAATCCGATATTAAATATTCCGGCAGCTAAATATATTTTATCTGAAAATAATCTGTAGGAAGAGGCAAAGTCAAAAACCATCCCGGAGGAACTGTATTCATTATTGATAGAAGAATATATATATTTCACGTTTGTTCCCAGCATCACTTTATTCAATTCATAACCCGATGAAAGAACGAACATTGTTTCGTATGGAGAATAATCACTGCCCGTATCAATATCTTCGAATTTCCCGTAACTTATCGTAAATATTGAAACGGCCAGCGGTACCTTTTTGTACAGCAGATCAGGATGCGAGAAGGTAATCGAGCCTGAATTTACATCTGAGAAATGATTATGATAGGATGATATGAAATAAATACTTTTCTGTTCGGCAAGGAAAGAAGGATTAGAGACGGCATTAGGAGCATAAGAGGCCACTGCAAAATCAGAACTTCTTAGTCCGGTAGTTCTTGAGTTTATATCGGCTTCTGATATGAAATAAATACCGGCGTATGAAACTACAGGTAAAAGTATTAATAAGATAATTCTCATCATTTGCCTCCGCACATTAATTATATCATTTTGTTCAGTACAAGTCAAGCGATCAAATATAATTTTATATACTTAATACTTGATAATTTTATTTAACTTGCTTAATATTGGCATAGTTCACAGATCACAGAGGAAATTTAATGACAACACCAGTAATTCATCTCAGGAATATTGAAAAATCTTTTACGGATAATCCTGTCTTTAACGGTCTTGATATTGAGATCAAGCATGGAATTCTAACCGCGATAATAGGACCTAACGGATGCGGAAAAACAACTTTATTCAAGATCATACTCGGAATCACTGACATTAAAAGCGGTGAAATTCTTAAACCTGATAATAACATCTTTGGATTTATGATAGATGACATTCTGCCTTTCGGTCATCTAAGTCTGTCTCAGAATATGACCGCTTTATCTAAATTGAACAAAAAGAAAGTTACGAAAAAACAGATCGGTCAGATAATATCAGACACTTTCTGCGATAAAATCAAATCAAAGCCCTTCAAAAACCTGTCAGCCGGGCAGAAAAAAAAAGCAATGTTCGCCCTTACTCTTTTAAATAACCCCGAAATATTGATACTGGACGAACCACTGAACTCACTTGATCTAAAAGAACGTATAGATATAATCTCTTCGATCCGATATCAGAGCCGCGAACTTCATAAAACTGTAATTATAAGCTCGCACGATCTTGATAGCCTTTATGAGATCTGCGACGAGTTCTGTTTTATAAAAGAGGGCCGAATATTCTCAAAATTTTTAAAACAGGACATTACTTCCGACGATCTGACCGCCGGTTATCTAGATATCTACCGTTAATTTGAATGTACACACAATTAATCTTGACATTTTGTTCAAATAGTAATATTTTTCGAACTGAAAATAAAGGTAAAGAAAGGAGTCTTTCATGAGAAAATTAATTTTGCTGGCAGTGTTTGTCGGGTTATCGTTTGGAGCTTTTGCTCAGGATTATGACAAGCAGATCAAAGAAAACGAAGATAAGATCGCCAAGATCGAAAAAGATATTACGGATATTGAAACAAAGATAAAAGCTTCAAAAGATAAGATCAAAGAGACCGAAGATAAGATCGAAAAGCTTAAAAGCGACAAAAAAGAGATCGAAAATAACATTAAGAAGCTTGAAGAAGAAATTAACAGCCTTAAAAAATAATACCCATTTCTGAAAGGGTATTTCAATATGAATGAGATAATTACCCTTGGTAAGCTGATCCCGTTAGTAAACGATATTCCGGATTATCCCAGGGAAATAAATGAAATTGCAAAAAGCATAAAAGGCGATAGTTTTGATGTATCTTCTATAGCTGATTACATAATTGAAAAGAAGACATTCCTCGATGTCTTCTGCAATCTTAATCCGGATATCGCCAGATCGAAAGATATTAAAAAAAGGATTATCGAAGCAATTAGCAAACTCGATAATACTTCTTTAAGAAATATCATGTTCACTTGCTCTCTTTTGTCTCTTAATATCAACGAAATGACGGATCTGGTATTAAAAAAGATAATAATGTCTTCATATATATGTAAAGATATAATCGATAAAGTGAATTTTTACAGAAAAACAAAACACAATCCCGAAATTTTTTTTCTTTATGCTCTTTTTCACGATATCGGAGAACTGTTTGTCGCATTTTACTTTCCGGAACGAATGAAAGAAGAACTGATGAGGAATCCGAACCATATAGATTTTTCGCACATTAACAGCATCGTTGCCCATAACGAGGCTGGATATATGATGGCAAGAAAATGGATGCTTCCGTCTATATTCTCATATATTTGCCTTAATCATAATAAACTCGAATACAGAAAATTTACTGCTGATTTCATTTATATTATCAATGCCATTGCGGTATCTGACGCAGTAGCTCTTGAACTATTAAACTATGAAACCCCTTTCACTAACTCATGGGATGTCGGTCATTCAATATACAAGATCGGTTTAAGGGAGGACGACATTTACACCGAATCCGGTATAATCGGGTATTCTGAAAAGAAATTAGTGAAGATACTAAGTCTGTTCAATCTCAGATAGATCGCCTCCGCCAGGATTAAAATCATTAAGTATTTTTCTTACTTCACCGGCATCTTCACACCCGAATACACTCTTTTTTAAATTCTTGATCCCTGAAATATTTCTGAAGTAATTCTGGTACAGTTTCCTCATTTCAAGCACACCCTTTCTTTCCCCAAGATAATGAACGGACAGGTCGAAATGTTTCAGGCATAACCTTTTTCTTTCCTCAAACTGAATTTCTTTTTCATACTTTCCCGTCCTAATCAGTTCCTTAGCCTGCAGGAATATCCATGGATTTTTTACAGCCTCTCTTCCGATCATGACGCCGTCGCATCCAGTATATTCGAACATCCTGAGTACATCTTCAGGATCAGTAACATCACCATTCCCAATGAGAGGTATTTTCAATCCTGTCTTAAGTTTCTTTATGTATTCCCAGTCTGAGATCCCTTTGAATTTCTGCGCCTTGGTTCTCGGATGAAGCGTCATCATGGCAATACCTGATTCTTC
Organism: Candidatus Delongbacteria bacterium; assembly: GCA_016938535.1. The sequence continues at coordinate 400 of JAFGUL010000076.1, read as the reverse complement.
AAATATCTTCGCAGTCTGAAAAATATTTATGCTTGAATCATCCCATCCAAGACGCGTCTTTGCGCTAACGGGAATATTTACGGCTTGAACAACGCTTTCGCATATCCTTGAAAGAAGAGGCAGGTCTTTCAGGATCGCAGATCCGCTCCCGTGACCTGATACGGTAGGTGCCGGACAGCCGAAATTGATGTCGATCAGTTCAGGTCCGGCCTGTTCGATTATCTTTGCCGCTTCGGCCATGTTTGCCGGTTTTTTACCGAAAAGCTGTATTGCAACAGGCCTTTCTTCAGCCAGTATCCTGATCTTATCAAGAGTCTTTTTATTTTCGTAGATCACTGCGTCAGAATTTACGAATTCAGTGAACATGAGATCAGCTCCGCTCTCTTTGATAATAAGCCTC
>JAFGUL010000075.1 GCA_016938535.1 Candidatus Delongbacteria bacterium | reverse complement strand
GGCTCACAATCGATCATGAGATCAGAGGACACCGGAAAAATAAGGTCAACCGCAAAAAGAATAGGATCTACTACCCGTGAGCTAATGGGAACTTTCAGCGATATAGTATGGTCTATTGAATCTTCCAATGATACTCTCGGAGAGTTATGCTGCAGGATCGAAGATTTTTGTTTCAGGATGAGATCTGACTGTGATAGAAATATCGAATTTATGTCTTCTGGAGTCATAGCTGATAAAAGAATATCTTCAGCCATAAGGCAGAATGTGTATCTAATATTCAAAGAGGCATTGAATAACAGCATAAAATATTCAGGTTCTGAGATCATTGAAGTGTCTTTAGAACTTAAAAGCGGAAAATTGTGTTTAAAAGTTGAGGATCACGGATCCGGGTTCGGAGAACATAAAAGCTCTGAAGGAGGTCACGGAATGAAAAGTATGAGAGTCAGGGCTGAAAAGATCGGTGGAGAGCTGGTCATTGAAGATAAGAACGGTATAACTGTTGAATTAAAGGTGAAATTATGATTAAGTACGGTATTGTTGAGGACAACTCAGAGGTCAGGGAATATATTATCGAATGGCTTGATACTGATGATAAGTACAATTGTATTATCAAGTGTGAAAGTGTTGAAGAAGTACTTAATGAGCTTAATGAAACAGATATACCTGATTTTATTCTAATGGACATAAATCTCCCCGGAGCATCGGGAATTTCAGGAGTAAAGCTGATCAAAGACAGATTTCCTGATATAAACATTGTAATGCTGACCAATTACAACGACAGTGGACGGATATTTGATTCACTTAAAGCCGGAGCTTCCGGATATCTGTTGAAAAATATTTCTTTCGAAGAACTCCATAGAGAAATAAACCTTCTTCTTCAAGGCGGAGCACCGATGTCGCCTTCAGTGGCAAGAAAAGTACTCGAATATTTCCGTCCGGAGAAGAAAAGCAGCGAAGGATCAGTGCTCAGCAGAAGAGAAAAGCAGGTAGTGGAATGCCTTGTTGAAGGTTTATCGTACAAAATGATCGCGGACAGGCTGAAAATTTCCGACGGTACTATATACAGCCACATAAAGAACATTTACAGAAAGCTTCATGTCAACTCCAAAGGAGAGGTGATCGCAAGGTCACTGAGAGGTGAGATTTAGGATCACTTTAACAACAGCATCTTTTTTGAAAGAACAGTATTATCAGTCTTTAAATTATAGAAATACATTCCGCTGTTCAAGCCGTAAGAATTGAATTCAACAGAATATCTGCCTGAATTCTGCTTGCCGTTCACAAGTTCTCTGATCATTTGTCCGTTAGCATTATAAACAGTAAGTTTAACATTCCCGGAATAACCTAAGGGTAAAGTGTATGAGATTATAGTAACCGGATTAAACGGGTTCGGATAATTTTGGTATAGAGTGAATTCGTCAGGGACAGATACCTGTCCATCCTCAATCCCGCTAAGATTCTGCCATGACAGATACGGGTAACCACCGTTGAGAAGAGGATCGATCTTCCAGACATCCGTGAAATCCCAACTAACATATGTTTGATCAAGATCTGGATTCGTCATTTCACTGGTTGTTCTACCTTCTCCTCCGTCAGATGTCTCTTGTCCGCTGGTTTCTATATCCCAATACGAATTATATAAATATAGATTGCCTGAATCCCCGATTAGTCCACCGTGATTATAATTATTGTCTGAGTCTGAAACGTTCCCAATAGAATAGCAGTTTGTTACATCTGATAAGAAAGGCAAACTCCCTGCCAGACCTCCCAGGCCGTACCATGGATCGCTATCAGTACTGTGAACTTCAGTAAAACTGTAGCAATTGATAAAATCAGTAAATTCCTGGTCTTCACCAAGAATGCCTCCGAGATATTCATTGCCTTCAATATAACCTTTGCTGTAATTTTCTTCTAAATCAGATGAATGCGATCTCCCTATCAAACCGCCAATGATGTTACCACTACTGTAAATACTGCAGTTTGAGCAAGATCTGTATATCGAACTAAATTCAATATCACCCGCGAGTCCTCCTGCAATACTCCCGCAATAGATTGTTGTTTCGGAGTTACTGTCATTTATACTGCCGTATAAAGTACCTGTTATTCCTCCGATGAAAATATTTCCGGTGATCTCACCAGTAACGGAACAATTAACAATTGATCCGGTGTGTAATTCTCCGACTAAACCGCCGACATTGTTTTCGCCTGTCATCATAACAGAAATATTTATATTATTGAATGTAGAATTTTCAGCGTAACCAGCAACGGTTCCCGCATTGTTCCCTCCAATAATACCTGCGGAGTTAAATTTCAGATTTCTGATTAGGGCATCTTCGGTTTCTGAGAAAAGTCCGAGATTATTTTCTTCAGGCCTGACAATTGTGAGGTTGTCGATACTGAAATCATTTCCGTTGTAAATATCTGTAAAGTATTTTATCGGTTTCCAATATTCGCCACTGTTCCAGGGTGCGACATTTATATCTATATCAGAGATCTGCTGAAAGTAATTTTTAACGTTAAGGTATCCGGTTATGTATCTGATATTATTGAGATCATCCGGATTTCCTATAAGGTATGGATCAGTTTCAGTTCCTGAGCCTCCGGAAAACATCTGTCCAACGATCTGACTTGTTTTTGCCAGTATTCCCAATCCCGAAGAATTTTCTCCGTAGATCCTGTATGTATAATATCCGGGTTCAGCTAATGTTTCTGCAAAATCGGCAGAACTCCCGATCGAAGGAGATTCAATAGTATGGATAAGAACACCGTCTCTTGTTATATAAATTCTATCAAGTCCGGTCAATATTTCTCCTGTCCTTGTCAAAGAAGGATTGTTCCAGTAAACATGAAAGTCCAGATCATTAACTTCAACTGAAGTTATTTCAGGCATTTCAGGGACATTCTCGGGTAATTGAATTTGAAGAATCGGATAACCGTCGTTGATCCCGTAAATGTCTTCAGCCCAGATATCGTTAAAATCCCAGTCGAAATATATGTCTGGACCATAGTGGGTCATCTCGTAAGTTGTTTTCCCTTTTGCGACTTCCTTATCTGAAAGATCAGAAACAGCACAACCGCTTGTTTCGATATCCCAGTAATTTTTACCAAAACCCGTATAAACTGCACCATCAATGAATCCCGGTACCATATCACCTTCAATATCAGTAATTTTACCAGTTGAATAAGAATTTGTAATTGAGCTGAAAAGTCCGCAATAGCCCACTATACCGGCTACAGAAGATGAACCTGTTACATTGCATCTTGAATAACTGTCAGTAATTCTTAATCCTTCGAGACTGTAAAACCCATACATGTATAATGCGTAAGATCCGACTAATCCTCCACCTGAACTGTTGCAGACTATATTTCCTGTTGAATAACAGTTTGATATAAGACCTGCAAAATTCCAGTTAAATCCTGCTAAACAACCTACATTGAAATTTCCTGTGATCTGTGCGTTAACTATTCCGATATTTTCCAAGTACGCGTCGTGAACAGCCCCAAATAATCCTATATAGTTCGAATCAGGTTTATTTATTGTCAAATTTCTGATTATTTTGCCGCTGCCGTCGTATTTACTCTGAAAAAACATCGAGTCCGTTATCGTGCCAACCGGTTCCCATCCTTCACCTTCATTCCAGGGTGATATACCAAGGTCAATATCTTCTATTTGTTTGAAATATTTATCAGCATGTTCCGAACCCAGATAATATCTGAGGCTGTCAAGGTTTTCTGGAGTTCTTATAAGCCAGGGATCTTCGAATGTCCCGTTCCCACCGGCGAATTGTCCGTAAATGAGAAAAATGGGTGATAAGATGATAATTATGCATAAAAATTTGACATTTCCGATCATCGTGACACCTCCGTGTTAGGTATATTACCGCTATTTATAAGTCATATTAATTATAGCATAAGTTTCTAGTATTATCAATAAATAAATATTTTAATTTCAGGAATAAATATCTTTCATTCTGTATCTAATTTGGTTATAATATACAAAAAATACCGGAGACTCATATGAAAAGCCTCTCAGATGAAAAATATATCCTCATAGCGGACATCGGAAGTACGACCACAAAAGGTCTTCTGCTTGAAAAAAGGGGCGGCAAATATTTTTTTAAAGCGATATCGAATGCACCCACAACGGTGGAGCAGCCTCATGAGGATGTTAATATAGGTCTAAATAACGCGATAAAAGTACTCGAAGAAAAGTCCGGTATGGCCTTAACCGGTGCGGATGGAAAAATCACCGTTCCCTTCCTCGCCACAAGCTCGGCGGGAGGCGGACTCCAGGTGATCGTGTTCGGACTCACGAAGTCCGAAACAGGAAAAGCCGTCGAGGCTACGGCTTACGGAGCGGGTGCAGTTATATCAGGTTCTTTTACTGTTGACGACGGGATACGCGAAATGGATAAAATGAGAATGATCAGAGAACTGCATCCCGACATGATACTTATTGCCGGCGGAATAGACGGCGGAGGGATATGGGGAGTTCTCAGACAGGCTGAGATCCTTACGCTCGCCCAGCCTCGCTCCAAGTTCATGCCTGAAGAACAGATACCGCTCGTTTTCTGCGGAAACAAGGATGCCGCAGAGTTCGTGAAAGACATTCTTGGAGAACATTTTCATGTTCACATAACAGATAATATCAGGCCAAATCTGGAGACTTTCAATTTTGAACCTGTCAGAAACAAAGTGCATCAGCTTTTCATGGAAAATGTTATGGAGAACGCCCCGGGGTATAAAGAGGTAAAGAGAATCGTCTCGAAGAACATCCTGCCCACTCCCACAGGTGTAGAGCTTATGCTGAAGAACTATTATGAAAAACATAAAGAGAATACGCTTCTCGTTGACATCGGCGGAGCGACCACGGATATTTTTTCCTGCATTGAGAATAATATCAACCGTACTGTATCCGCGAATATCGGAATGAGCTATTCGATCTCAAACATATTAAAAGAGGCCGGAGCAGGAGCGATACGGGATTCTCTGTGCGGGAAAATAGAGGAAAGCGGGATCAGGGACTATATCTCAAATAAAATGCTTAATCCGGAGTATATTCCGCAGACGAGGGGTGAAAGATTTATTGAACTTTCATGCGCGGCTCACGGGATCAGACTTGCTTGGCAGCAGCATGTAACTATGAATATGGAAGTGAGCAAAATGGGCTTTCTTGATAAAAGAAGAAATGAGCTTTTTCAGCACAATCGAAGCCCGTTCGAGGAAGTTTTCAACCTCGCTGCAAAAAAAGATGTGGTGTTCCAGCTTTCGGATATCAACAAGATCATTGGAGCGGGAGGAGTTATCTCTTCGTCTGAGCATACAGAGGATGTAATATTCATGCTTTCGGAAGGATTCAGTCCATACGGGATAACAGAACTTTATGTTGACAGGCATTTCAAGTCGCCACATCTCGGCATGTTCTCGCTCGTTGATCCGGAGCAGGCTGTTGAAGTCTATGAAAGGGAGACTCTGTCGAAGATCTGCACGGTCGTTGCCCTGACAGGTGCCGAAAAGGTCAGGATGCCTGAAAATGAATTTGCTCTCACTATAACCGATCTTGCCGACAATACATCAGTAGGAATGAAACCCGGAGAAGTTTTCTACATGAAAAAAGGCGGACATTTCAGGTTCGAGGCAGGAAAAGACTGCTCCTTCGGGAATAACGGGACCGTTTTCGAGACAGATACAGATAAAGGGATACTACTCGACTGCAGGCTGAATCATTTCAAAAAAGATTCTTCGATACTTTTCAGAGCTTTATACGGTGAACCTAAAGAAATGGAGCTGAGTTACAAGTTTCTAAAGGGGCGGAACGAAATATTCAAAGGCGAATTCGAAATATCAAGATCTCTGCCTTACAAAGGGGATATTCTCGTTCAGGAAGGTATGAGTGTCAATATTGATACCGTGATAGCTCAGAATTTATTCAATCCACCCAAGATATATATGATCAATGTAAGAAAGCTTGTCGGTGTGGAGGAAAAACTGACAAAAGAAGATATCGCGAACGGTTTACAGGTCAAAAAAGGAGATGTTGTTGAATACGGCCAGCCGGTTTTTTCATACGCGAAAAAAGGTGACCCTTTACCGGTGAATTACAATTCGAATGTTTCGGGCGAGGTTGCAAAGATAGATGACTACGGAATGATAATCGTAAAGGAGATCCAGGATTACGGTGATGAGCCGGTTGTAATGGAAATTGCTAAACATCTCGAGATCAAGCCTAAGGATCTGAGAAGGTATTTCACTCTCGAAGCCGGTGATTTTGTCCAGAAAGGTCAGACCATAGCCTCAAAGACAACAGGTAATTCAGTGATGGATATTTTCAATACGATATTTGAATCAAAGCAGGATAAAAGTCTGACAATGGTAAAAGCCCACGGTCATCACTTCACATTCAAATCAACATCAACAGGATATATAAAGGACATAGATACAGAAAAGGGAACGGTCACGGTTCAGTACAAGTCCAAACCAGAAGTACTCAGGTCTTTTGTGAACGGCAAGGTCGTAAAAGTACACAAGAACATTTCGGTTGACCTGAAGATAAACGGCTCGTACGCTTACTGCATAATCGGATTCGGAGGCGAGAATTTCGGCAAACTCGGTTTCTCTTACGACGGGAAGAACATTTCGGAGAAACATGAGGGAAGCATTGTAGTATTTACAGAACCCATAACCCGGCAGACCCTCGAAGCGGCGAAACATTTCAAAGTCAAGGGCATCATAGCGCCTTCCATATCGAACAGAGACTGGGTCGAATTCTGCGGAAAGGAGATCGGCGTAGCTGTTACAGGAAAAGAGAATATCGGATTTACACTTATGCTTACTGAAGGTTTCGGATCAAAAGAAATGAGTGCAGATTACAAAGAATATTTTGTACAGAACGAAGGAGCAGTCGCAAGTCTGAACGGAAGAACGCAGATAAGAGCGGGTGTCATCAGACCGAGAATAATAATTTCATAAAGAGGTAGTAGTATGCCGATAGGATTTGTACCCCCGTCGGGGCAGAACACGACAGTAAAAATAGATTCGGGAGTTTCAAAAAGCGATCTTGAGACCCTTCAGAACAGATTTGAAAAACTAAAACTCGTCACTATGGCAGTATGGACATTTATAAAAGACGAGAAGAACATAACCGAAGACGCTCTGATAGAAAGAGTGAGAGAGATAGATAAACTTGACGGCAGCGCGGACGGAAAACTTAAGCTCGGGATCAAGAAGTGCGGCAAATGCGGTAAGACCCTGAACCCCAAGTTCGAAAAATGTCTGTACTGCGGATTCGTTACTCCAATCGGAAGTGTATTCGAGACGTTTTAGAGTTCACTTTAAATACATTTCACACCCGATATTCTGCATTTCGTCGGACTTTGGTTTGAAAGGCACCGTATTTTTAGTAAATTACCTGTGTAATTGAAATAAACAGATAAAAAAGGAGCAATAAAATGAAGAACTATACAGAAAACAATATCAAAACCGAAGTCGTAAAACAGATAGAAAAAATTGACATCAGATTCAAATTCAGGAACGAGATCAGAAAACACAGAAGGTCATTCGGTTTCTAGAAGCAAAAAGCACCAACTTCTCATACACTCACTCCTCAACGAAAAAGGCCCCTGAAAAGGGGTCTTTTTATTTCTTGACAAATTAAAATATCATTATTACATTTAGCTAAATATCTAAATGAGGCTTTTTAATGTACAGTTATATAAAAATATTTAAGGCTCTCGGGGATGAAACAAGGCTGCGTATAATTAAAATGCTCGAAGTAAAAAAAATGTGCGTCTGCGAGATCACTTCAATTATAGGCTCCTCAACGCCGACAGTATCGAACCATCTCAAAATATTGAAAGAAGCTGGTCTTGTTGTTCAGGACAGAAGTGAAAAGTATATGAACTATTCACTGGTCGAAGATAAAAAGGGATTTATCAATGATGTGCTTGAATTGATAAGTAAGATAGAAAGTCCCTTGTCCCGATCCGACAGGGAAAGTGCAATTAGGACAGACAGAAACAATATCTGCTAGAGGATCAAATGAACTGGAAAAGTGAATGGAAAATATTAGCATTGATGACAGGAGTCTTTCTGACCGCTTTCTTTCTGCCTGTCGAGACTGCAAGATTTCAGAGCGCTGTCATTGAATCTTTCTATATGCTCAAAGAATACGCGCAGCTGCATGTGGTTTACTGCCTTCTTCCTGCTCTGTTCATAGCCGGCGGGATCTCTGTATTCGTCAGTCAGGGTGCTGTCATGAAATATCTCGGCGCGAACGCAAAGAGGATCATGGCTTACTCGGTCGCCGCAGTCTCGGGAACCATTCTCGCAGTATGCTCATGCACGATCCTTCCTCTTTTTTCGGGAATTTACAAGAGAGGCGCTGGACTCGGCCCCGCTTCGGCATTTCTGTACTCAGGCCCTGCGATAAATGTTCTTGCCATCGTCCTTACTGCGAGAGTTCTCGGAATGGAACTCGGTATAGCAAGAGCTGTCGGGGCAATACTGTTCAGCGTTCTGATCGGTCTTATCATGGCTTTCGTATTCAGGCATGAAGAGCGGGAAAAATCGAAGAAACAAATGCTTATTCCCGATACTGAAACTTCAAGGCCGCTATGGCAGATCATAATTTACTTCGGGCTCATGGTAGCTATTCTCGTGTTCGCCAACTGGGGAAAACCGGGAATAGAAAGCGGGCTCTGGTCGTTTATCTATAACTCAAAATGGATAATTACCACTGTGCTCAGTATAGCTTTCGGAATAACGCTTTTCAAATTTTACGGAATGAGATTATTACATATAAACATCATCGCTGTCGGAACAGTTTTGCTTTATTTTGTATCAGCAGGTAACATTATGATCGCTTTTGCGGCCGGAGTTGTCGGACTTTCATATTTCACAAGCACGGCAGAGGGAGAACTGAAGGACTGGTTCGAT
>JAFGUL010000074.1 GCA_016938535.1 Candidatus Delongbacteria bacterium | reverse complement strand
TTTCGTCCAGAGACCGATGACCGCTCCCATAGGCAGCGAGACAGCGCTTATAAGTCCCCAGAGAAGTGCCGTGATCCCTATTGAGTAAACAGTGTCCATAGAATACCCCGATTTTTTTCTAAATAAACCCGGATCACTTCCAGCGGACAGAATGGTTTGTTCCGTTCCTGTGTGATACGATTACATTACTTTGGTTTATATCCACTTTAAAATCATTCGGAATTTTCAAATCACTTCTCGGAAATACAACTGATTTTCCGTAATCCGATTTTCTGCTTAATATTTTTTCTTCTACAATCTTATCATTACATCCTGAATCTACATAAAATGCTGCCAAAACGCTCGCAACGGTCATTGCAATATTCTCACAAGTCCTCGTAATCTTTCCCTGCGTTGCTTTATTCTCCGCTGCTTCCACGGCCCTCTCATACTCCTGAAGTTTCTGAAGTTTTTTATCATAATCAGCCTTAAGTTCTGCGCTCGGATGAGAAGGCATTTTTTTTGAAAGACCTTTTGTAAGGTCGTTTGCTGCCTCTTTAACAAGTCCAATAAGTTCTTCCTTTGCACATTTTTTATTTAAAGTTACACTATTGTCGTTCTTTGCCGTTTCAACATCAAACATTCTTAGGGATACTGAATAAACAGTTCCGATGTTTCCAATGCTGCCGGTTATCATTTTGTTCGCACCGATAATACCGCCGATCTTCACGAGGCATGCATTATCGTCACACAGCCCGGAATTTTGAAGCCCCTGCTCCTCAATTATATTATCAAGCTGCTCGCGTTCAAGAATATGAAAATAGTTGAGCTCAGAAAGATGACTAATTAAAATATCAGTGAGTATCGAGGCCACCGACTCTCCCGGACCTTTATCTTTAAGATCAAGAACCGCTACCGATATAGCTGATCTCAATAAGAACATCAGGGATAAAAATACGACTGCGAATATTTTTTTCATTATTTTACTCCAACAACCGGTTTTTAACAATTCTTAATGGCACATCTCAAACAAATATACGAAAACACCAGTGATTTCACAATATCTTAATCTAAGTGTTTTTTTAATAACTTCAGGCGACACTTAATGATGTTTCGTTGAAGGTTAAGGATTAAGCCTCTTCGAGAACCCATTTCCACGCCGGAACGATATTGATTTTATAACCGTCATAGAACAGGCAGTTCTTGATACAAGACAATCAACAAAAGGCCGAATCATTCTTTTCAAAAGATAGATATAATACATTTTCTTGCTATTCATAAGATAGAAATGGACTATGCTCTATTACGAAGGCAGTTATTTGTGGATTTGAACGGTTTTTTGTTGTATATTGCAGTTAAGAAGATAAAGGGGTGATTTTGAAGTCAGTGAATATAAATACAACTCTTATTGAAGGATATTTAAAGCTTTTAGAAAATCTCAGTTCAGATAATAAGCTCGATCTAATATCAAAACTTACGCTTTCGATGAAATCTGAATCAAATCATAAGAAAAAGAGATTTTACAAAGCTTTTGGCGGATGGGATCTAGATGAAAGTGCTGAAACACTTATCAAGAATATTCATGAAAGCAGAGCTTTTAATCGAAAGGTTGAGAAATTTTGACAAAATACTGGATGATTTCGATCTTCTGATCGGTGCTGCGGCTGTAACACAGGGAATGACTCTCGTTACAAACAACACAGAGCATTTTAGACGCCTCTCAGGAATTGAACTTGAAAATTGGATTCTATAAAGGATTAACCCTCGAGCAACTTCGCGGCAAGTTTTTTGAGGTCATCGCCTGCTTTCCCGGATGTGATGAGAGAGGCTATTTCTTCTGTCCTCTGATCTAAATTGAGCTTGATGACATCAACGATCGTTCTCTGACCTGCCGTTCTTTTTCTGACTGAATAGTGCGAGACGCCTTTTGACGCTATGGAAGGCAGATGCGTGATAGTTATTACCTGCTTGGTCATTGATAGTTTGAGCAGTTTTTCACCGACTTTTTCGGCTATGCGTCCGCTTATGCCGGAATCTATCTCATCGAATACAGATATTTCCGATTCTCTGCCTGAAGCCGAAATATTCTTTATTGAAAGCATTATTCTGGAGACTTCGCCGCCTGATGCGGTTTTGGAGAGCGGTTTAAATTCTTCGCCGATATTGGTTCTGATGTAGAATTCTATATCGTCCGCTCCGTCCTGCGAAGGTGCTTTTTCTGAAAATCTTACCGATAGCACAGCGGCGTTGAGACCAACTTCTGAAAATTCGTCTTTTATTGCTTTTTCGAATTGCTGAGCCGCGGATTTTCTCTCTGCTGTCAGTCTTGAGCATTCTTTTTTTATCTTGCGGTCAAGTTCATCGGCCTGTTTTATGAGTTTTTCTCTGTCAGACCCGATATTTTCTATCGAATCAAGCTGAACGGATATCTCTTGACCATAGCGGATAACATCACTGAGCTCCGGACCGAATTTTTTCATCAGTTTTTTGAGGAGCAGATACCTTTCGCTTAGCCTGTCGTACTTTTCTTCGTCAAATTCGAGGGAATTGGCGTAAAGCTCGCAAGTCGAACTGAATTCCTTGACTGCCTGATAGGATGATTCGAGGTCATTAATAAAAGGTGCAAAATTTTTATCCGTTTCGGTTAGGGATTCGCATTTATTTTTAATGATATTGATATTTCTAAGTATTGCTCCGGGCTCACCTTCGGCTGTTTCAGTCACTGCGCGGCAGAGATTTTTAAGATCTTCAACACTGTCGAGTTTCTTCAATTCGGCTGAAATTTCCTCATCCTCGTTCTCTTTCGGTGACGCTTCTTTTATCTCCTTGAAATGATAGCTCAGGAGTTCTTTCTTATCATAAAGTTCCTTCTCTTTTTTAGTTACCCTGTCTATCTCTTTTTTCAGGCTGATGCTCTCATTGTAAAGCCTCCCGATCTCTGATGTGGATATATATGAGAAATCATCAAGAATATTGATATGAGTTTCCCTGTTTAGAAGCGACTGATGGTCATGCTGCCCGTGGATGTCTATAAGGCTGTCCCCGATCATCGAAAGAACCTCAGCGTTCGAAGGAGTATCATTTATAAATATCCTGCTTCGTTTAGACAGATAAACTTCTCTCCTCACTATCAGACTGTCGCAGGCTTCTATACCATTCTTTTCCAATATATCGGTCTGTTCTTTTCCCAATCCAAAAAATTCGGCCTCAACGATCATCTTATCCGTGCCTGTTCTTATCATATCCGGGTCGGGTTTATGACCGAGAATGAGCTTGAGTGAGGATATCAGAATGGATTTTCCGGCTCCTGTCTCACCTGTAATAATATTTAGACCTTCTTCGAAAATTACTTCAAGATTTTCAATTATGGCAAGATTGGCTATGCTTAACCTTTTTAGAAGCATATCAGTTGAAAGGTCTTCTCAGATCGTAGAGCCTTCCTATTTTGTGAATATCTGAAGGGGATTTTATGGTATAGAACTCATCTGCATCGTTCCCGTCCTCCATAATATTAATGACGGCGTTGGCAAGATATTTTCCTATCTTTAAGACTGTCGTTTTACCGAAAAGCTGGTGCTCGTAGTAAGGATCTTCGAGGTTGTTGGCCATTGTATTCGTAAAAATTATCTCTTTTATTCTTTCTGAACGGAGGAGGTTCTGAGATCTTCCTGTAAGGTGTGCGTGAGTCGCGAACATTGTAAAATTTTCTCCCCCCATTTTCTCAATCACACCGTACATTGACGCGAAACTTCTTACTATATCGTCAAATATAAACTTATCCTTGTTCTCGTGCCCGTCATAATTCGGCGAACTTTCAGCCACGCAAATGTTCTTAAGGTACCCCGTAACAGGATCTCTCTCCTTTTTAAACCTCACCCAGCTTATGTCCTTGAGTTCGGGATTGAGATTGACAAGATTCGTTATAATGTCTGTCGCAAGTTCCTTTGAGCCGTCGTCCGTTGAAACAAAAACCGACCTTTCTCCTTTATTTCTTATCTTGCCGAATGTGTAGAGATAGTGTGCGATTATGGGAGCTGTGGGCAGATCTATCAGAACTTTTGAACCTTTCGTTATGTCCCCGAAATATACTTCTCCGAATGCCTCGACGAGATTTTTGCTGTGGGTATGAAGTGTAAGCACCTTTGATATGTTTTCAAATTTAAACCTTTTTGCCAGCCTTAAAGTAGATAGCGATTTACCGTCGTATTTATTGAGATCTTTTTCAGTGAATTTAATACCGCTGCCGGGCCTTAAATGGTTTCCGCTAAGCCTAATATTCGTCCAGACCAGATTGACCTCTTTCGCTCCGTTCGCGTGACAGACATCCGCAGTATGACAGATCCTTTCAAGCAGCTGTGAAGGTTCCCACATTTTATGACTTGCGACAAGATAGACGAATTTACCTTTCAGTCTGTTCATTTTTTCGTCAAAAAATCCGTCCTTGCCCTCAAGCAGAAGTTTAGGATCGTAATCATCGTCCTCGTGAAGAAAATGAGCAATAAGACCTTCTGGTTTCCACGGCTGATTGAGTTCTTTTGCAAGTTTTCTCGCAAATCGGTCCATCGGTTCTATCGGGATAATGACTCTGTCAAACGGTTCGATCTTTCCTAAAAGATCCATCTGTAAATCCTCTTTTCTTTAGTAAGACTTTGCGAATATCACTCTTTTTGCGCTCTTTTCTCCGCAGTAAATACACTTTCCTTCAGAATCTGATTCTCTAAAAGGAATATTTCGTACTGTGACCTTAAGCTCATCTTTTATCGCTTCCTCGCATTTACCGCTCCCGCACCAGTGAGAACTTGCGAAACATCCGTGAATTTCGGGTTTTTCCGTATTCTTAGGGGTAAAAACTTTTTTGAACTCATTATAGTCGTCAATTTCGATCGTATTGTCTTTTGTGAATGCTTCAGCTTTTGCGTAGATATCATCCTGCATCGCGGTTAGGTTAGAAACCAGACCGTTAACGAACTCGTCTCTGTTCAAAAAATTCTTTTTCAGTTCGGGATCTGTTCTTTTTACAACCGCCAGTGAATTTTTCTCAACATCTCTCGGCCCTATTTCGATCTTATACGGCACACCTTTTTTTATCCAGTGCCAGTTCTTTTCTCCGCCGCGGATGTCCCTGTCATCTATATGAATTATTATCTTACGGTCATAAAGCCTCATTTCTGAAACATCTGACTTGATAGCTTCGATATAATCGGTCACCGCTTTTTTCTCCTCATCATTCCTGTAGATAGGAAGTATTGCAATATGGGCAGGTGCGATCCTCGGAGGAAGTACAAGTCCGTTATCATCCGAATGAGCCATTACGAGAGCACCTATCAGCCTTGTTGAAACTCCCCATGAAGTAGTCCATGCAAGCTCTTCTTTACCTTCTTTGCTCTGAAATTTTATATTGGATGATTTGGCGAAATTCTGACCTAGAAAATGTGAAGTCCCGCTTTGAAGGGCTTTTCTGTCCTGCATCATAGCCTCGATCGAATAAGTCGAAACAGCACCGGGAAACCTTTCTGATTCTGTTTTTTCGCCTTCAATGACGGGTATCGCCAGAACTTTTTCCGCGAATTCCTTGTAAACATAGAGCATCTTGTAAGTTTCTTCCATTGCCTCGTCTTTTGTAGCGTGAACAGTATGACCTTCCTGCCATAAAAATTCTGCCGTACGCAAAAACAGCCTCGTCCTCATCTCCCACCTGACGACATTCGCCCACTGATTTATAAGTATGGGAAGGTCGCGGTATGAGTTGACCCATTTTGCATAAGAAGCGCCGATTATTGTTTCGCTGGTAGGTCTGACCACGAGAGGCTCTTCAAGTTT
>JAFGUL010000011.1 GCA_016938535.1 Candidatus Delongbacteria bacterium | reverse complement strand
GTCTGCGCCGATATCGGATTATGCCTTATAAAAAATTCCGGGAAAAGTTATTATTATTCAACTCCAAATAAGATGTTCGAATTCATTCAGGCGCAGGTTCCTCAGATAGCTTCCGATTTTCCTGAAATGAAGAAATTTGTCAAAGGGTTCGGAGTCGGTGAAACAGCAAATCCTGAAGATAAGAAACAGATTTCGGCAACAATAAACAGCATGATCAATGATGAAGTTAAACTGAAGGAAATGAAAAACAAGTGCAGGGAAGCGTCAGAAAAACTCATTTGGGAAAATATGGAGAACGATCTGCTGGAATTTATAAATTGAAGCCCAAATGTTTTTATAGTGACAACTGAGAAGAAATTAGTTATATTAACTAAAATTAACATCAAAATAAAAAAGAGGTGCCGCTTTGTCAGGGAAATATATGAATAAGGTCAATGCGGTAACGCTGTCGAGAATCGTGCTTACGATAGCAGGTGTTCTGCTTATTTTCAGCGGCAATATCAAACTTCTCGTCGTTGCCTATATTATTATGAGCCTTTCGGAAGTGTCCGATATCATTGACGGCTATGTTGCGAGAAGAGACAAGTTAGTTACCGATCTGGGAAAAATACTTGATCCTCTATCGGATTCAATTTCCAGATTCTTTTATTTCTTTGCGCTTGCATATAACGGACTTTTTCCTATTTGGTTCATGGTTTTCTTTTTCTTCAGAGATATAATTGTAGCTTATGTCAGAATATTCGCTTCATTTTCCGGCACGGTAATGAGCGCAAGATTTTCAGGCAAGCTTAAAGGAGCCGTTCAGTTCGCCGGCCAGTATCTTTTAATGTTCGCTCTTATGATAAATAAGGTTCAGGAGAACGGAAGACTGTCCGACCGGTTCATAATTACTGCAGTCTCTATAGGAATACTGCTGAATGTGATCGTTCTGTTATACTTCAGGATCCGCGGAAAACTGCTTTACCTTATCATGGTACTTATGCCTGTTCTCGCCTTCATGCTCTTCATCCTGAATTATTTAGATATCACTGTAAATTATCTTACAACTTTTTCAATTGCATTTGTTGTTATCGGTGTTACCCTTTACTCCCTCTCTGATTATCTTTTCAGCCTGATGCCCTCGAAAGCGAAGATATATAATATTCTGACCAGTTTCATGCTTATTTTTCTAATGTATCTCATATCACCGTATTTTTTGGATCTCGTAAAGAACAAGGTCGAGAGTGATGCTCAAACGATCGAATGGGAAAGTTACGATCTGAATGGTATCGAGGAAAATGACGGTCTTAAAATAAACGGAATTGTTAGTTCAGAAGACAGAATAATCGTATCAGCTTCAAAGAAGAATCAAATATCAAGGCTTTATGTTTACAGCGATCTTTCAAACGATTCAGAGACCGATTTCTATGTCGATCTTCCTGAGTCAGTCACTAATATTAAAGATACCGAGCAGATCGGTGACTATATTTATTTCATAGACGATAACCTGAACATGGTCATCCAGATAAGAAAGGACAAGCTTCTGTCGGAAAGGCAGATACTTATATCGAACGGTTTCAGCACAGGTTTCACTTCATCGGCTACTCTTGGAGCGGTACAATTCAACTCGAAAAACTATCTTGTGCTCAATGATTATATTTTTTCCGGTCATCTTTATTTCTGCATGGCTAAAGATCTCGAAGACGGAACAGATCTTGCTGCTCAGAGCGAGTTCAAGATAAAGAGTGAGTTCTATATCAAGAATTTATACAGCAGCGATAATCTGATGTATGTTCTCGCAAACAAAATAGGGAAGGACCTTATCTATCTCGTCGATATAGAAAAAGCAATATTCGGAGGAAATCTCCAGTCCGGTATTATAAAAGTTATTAAAGCACCAGACAGCGATCTGAAAGGCATTAGCCTTGTAAACGGAAAGATAATTACCTATGGAAGCAGGAGCAAGAAAATATTTATCGAGAAGAAATAATAGGAGATGTTTTGATATCAAAAGTTGTTTTCACAGATTTCGACGGGACTTACATTAAAGGTGATTCATACTTTCTGTCGCTCATTTATCTCGGGGGATGGAAGAGGTTTTTAAAGAATTCTCCCGCCTTAATGCTGATGATCATTGAATATTATTTCAGTTTCATAACGAGAAATGAAGCTAAACGGAGAAGTTTCAGGCTGATCTACAAAGATATGGGGATTGACGACATCAATAAAAAACTCGTAAGGTTTAAAAGAAAACTCCATGTATTTCCTTCCGTTAAAAAGAAACTTAAAGAATTCAGGAAGGCAGGATATACAATAGTCGCAGTTACAGCCTCACTTGACATTTATATGAATTATTTTGCGGAACACTTCGGGTTCGACGGCTGTATATGTACTGAAACTGAAAAGAACGGAGGTTTTCTGACAGGAAAGCTGAAAAGAAAAAATTGTAATTATGCCGAAAAAGTTCTGAGAATTAAAGAATCGCAATTCTACGGTACGGGCGCAGATGTCATAGCTTTAGGTAACTCAAAAGGCGATAAGGAAATGCTTGATCTTGCAAGGGAATTTTATGTCGTGGATAAAAAAGGAAAATTAACTAAGGATATTATGCCATGGTAACCATAGATAAGAAAAATTATAAGAAATATATAACTGATATGCGCACTTTGAAAATAGGGGTTATCGGTGACATCATGCTTGATGTTTACTACTGGGGCAGAACTGAGCGGATATCACCTGAAGCCCCTGTTCCTGTAGTAAATATTATCAGGGAGGAAGTTAAGCCCGGCGGTGCTGCAAACGTAGGGCTGAATATCAAAACACTCGGTGCGGAACCGGTAATGTTCGGTCTTATAGGCAGTGACTTGAACGGATCTGTTTTCATAGAGAATATGTTGGCAAAACATATAAAGACCGATTGTATAGTAATTGACAAAAACAGACCCACGACGGTCAAAACAAGGATTTTGGCATCTAATCAGCATGTCGTAAGATTTGACAGGGAGGATTCGGAAAATATCTCCGTTAAAACGGAAAAGAATTTGCTCAAGCTCATTGAAAAACGGATCGGAGAACTTGATGCGATCATTTTCCAGGACTATAACAAGGGAATGCTTACGGACAGCCTGATAAGATCTGTTATAAAATCTGCTAAAAAAATGAAAGTTATCACAGCAGTGGATCCTAAACTGAAAAATTTTTCCGCATATAAAGGGGCAGATATTTTCAAGCCGAACCTCAGAGAAACGGAAGAAATACTTAACAGAAAAATTTATACTGAAAGTGAGATCGAAAAAGCAGGGAATGATCTGATGAGAATGCTCGATCTTGAAAAACTCGTAATTACATTAAGCGAACGGGGAATGGCTATTTTCGATAAGAATAAAAAAATGAAGATGATCCCGTCAAAAACGACGAAAATTGCGAATGTTTCCGGTGCGGGGGATACGGTCATAGCAGCTCTTGTCTCTTTCCTTTGTGCGGGAGCATCATTTGAAGAGGCCTGCACCATTGCTAACTATGCAGCTTCGATCGTAGTAGAAGATGTAAGTATAATTCCCGTTGATCCCGATGAACTTAAGGAAAGACTCGTCAAGAATGGAATAATAAGTTCAGGAAAAACTGTAAAATGAATATCGAAGCAGAAGAATTAAGAGACCTTGTCAGGAATTTAAGATCAGAGGGAAAAACCGTGATTTTTACTAACGGGGTCTTTGATGTTCTGCACAGGGGACATGCTGAATACCTTAATAAATCCAAAGCGCTCGGTGATATTCTGATTGTCGGCGTCAATGACGATGATTCTGTCCGAAGGCTCAAAGGTCCCGAAAGACCCGTAAACTGTCTCGACGACAGGATCTATGTTCTTAACAGCTTAAGATCCGTGGATCATACAGTGGTGTTCGGGAATGACACACCTTTTGAACTTATCAGACTGATAATGCCCGATGTTCTTGTAAAGGGCGGGGATTACGACCCGGAAATGAATGACAGTTCAGACAGCAGATACATTGTAGGATCGGATATAGTTAAGCGGGCTGGGGGAAAAGTAACAGTAATAGAGCTTGTTGAAGGCAGATCAAGTACGAATACTATCAATAAATTAAAGGAAATAAAATGAGTCTGCACGAAAGAATAATTGAATCAGTTAAAAAACATCCGAAGAATACAGCAGTTATTGACAGTGCGACAGGAAAGAATTATACTTACAGCAGATTTCTTACAGCTTCAATGCTTTTTGCGGGGATCATCAGAAAACAGAAAGGTGAATTTATCGGGATAATGATGCCGATGTCAGCCGGAGCTTTCATCAGTGTTATGGCTGCAATGATATCCGGAAAAGTGCCGGTTATGATCAACTATTCGACCGGAGCTGAAACTAATGTCAGGTATGCAAGGAGAAAGTGCGGTTTTAAAACTGTGATTACATCCAAAAAACTTTGTGATAAACTCGCTATACAGGATACTTCAGACATGATCTTCGCGGAAGATATCGTAAGTTCAGTTACCGTCATTCAAAAGACAGCGGCTTTTCTCAAGAGTCTGTTCCCGTATTATTTCATCTCGAAAAAATCCCCGGAGGATATAGCAGTTCTATTGTTCACTACAGGCAGCGAAAAAGAACCTAAAGCGGTAATGCTGACACATGACAATATCTGTTCGAATGTTGAATCTCTGTCCGAACTTTTCATTTTCGACAGTCACGATACTTTTACCGGTGTTCTTCCTCTCTTTCACATTTTCGGGCTTACAACATCTTTCTTTCTTCCGCTTCTGTCAGGATCCGCTGTCAATACTTTTGCGAACCCTCTCGAATATAAATTTGTGTCAGATGGCATAAAAAAGAACAAAAATACTATAATTACCGCTACTCCGACTTTTTTAAGAGGTTACTGCCTTAAATCTGAACCGGGCGACTTCAAGTCTCTCAGGATAATTATGGCCGGTGGGGATAAACTTACGAAAAATCTTAAGGAAATGTGGGAACATAAACACGGACTGGAGGTTCTTGAAGGTTACGGCACAACGGAAACAAGTCCGGTCATATCAGTAAACACTCTGGAGAAGAACAGGTTCGGAAGCATAGGACAGGTCATACCCGGAGCCAGGGTTAAGATAATTGATATTGATACTGAACAACCGCTTCCTGCAGGTCAGGAGGGTAAGATCTATGTTAAGGGCAGACTTGTCATGAAAGGGTATTTTAACGACATGGAGGAAACATCTCTTCATATAAGAAACGGCTGGTACGATACCGGAGACATAGGTTTGATAGATGAGGACGGATTTTTATGGCATAAAGGAAGGCTAAAGAGGTTCGTGAAGATAGCCGGTGAGATGATATCTCTGACAGCCGTAGAGAACGCAGTTGAAAGATATATAAGCGAGGACGATCAGTGTTGTGCGGCGGAGATACCTCATGTTACAAAAGGGGCGGAAATTGTGGTTGCTACAACTTCAAGCATAGAAGAATCAGTTATAAAAAAGAAATTGGCCGCTCACCTTCCGCCGATAGCTGTACCAAAGAGAATATTCTATTTTAACGAGCTCCCTCTCATGGGTAACGGAAAAGTGAATTTCAGAGAGGTGGAGGAAATGTGCAGGAATCAGAATTAGAATGAAAAACTTCGTCAGAACATATATTACTTTGTTTCTTATCGCGGCACTTTCCGGAGGTTGCGCCTACTTTAACATGTATTTCAATGCCAAAGAAAGCTATAAAGAGGCCGAGAAAAAAAGAAAGGAAACCAACACGATCGATAAGAACCTTTATGAGAATACAATAAAAGAGCTCTCAAAAATTCTTGAGTTCTATCCCGAAAGCAAATGGGTTGACGATGCTCTTCTAATGATGGGATTATCATACTTAAGACAGGGAGATAACTATAAGGCTCAGAAAAAATTTATCGAGCTTTTGAAGAAATATCCCGGTTCAGATCTTTCTGATCAGGCTAAAGTATATCTGGCAGAGACAGAAATAGCCTTGAAAAACTATGAGGAAGCCAGAAGACTTATATCAGGTATAGAATCCGAGAATATAAATGTGGAGAATTACGAACTTACAAAGCTGAATGCAGAAATGAATCTGTCTCTCGGGGACAG
>JAFGUL010000073.1 GCA_016938535.1 Candidatus Delongbacteria bacterium | reverse complement strand
TTCTCCGGTCCACTTTCCAAAGACCAGACTGAATTTTTACTCTCACCATAAAGATTTTGAGAAAATGCTTGAACTTCAGCAGGATTTCAATTATTTCCCTGTCAGCTTAAAGTCCCGTCCGAGCTCTAAAAAATTCAATATTTTAAAAGAAGATGAAGTTGTAAGCATCGGAAATTTCACTGTAAGCTCAAAAAAGCTAAACCACCCGAACGGTTCTTACGCGTTCAGTGTAGAATGCTCAGGGAAAAAAGTCGTGTATGCAACAGACGCCGAATATACGGCCGGGACAGTTCTTGAAGCCTTCTTTCCCTTTTACAGCGGAGCTGATATTCTGATTTTCGATACTCAGTACGACTTCAACGAGCTGGCAGGAAGGTTCAGCTTCGGCCACTCGACGGCTGAGATAGGAGTTGATGCTGCAGTGAACTCGGAAGTGAAGAAACTACTTCTTTTTCATCATAATCATGAGAGCGATGACGGGAAAATATACAGGATGTACGATTCTGCAAAAAAATACATGAACTACAAATATCCCTCGGCATCAGTCGAGATAATCATCGCGAACGAGGGTATGGAATTCGATCTGTAAGGAGGAACTCATATGATATCAGGACTTGAACCGGCATCAGTCTGGAAATATTTTTCCGAGATAAGCGCTATACCAAGGATGTCAGGTCACGAGGAAAAGATCATTGATTATCTTGAAAGTTTTGCGGCTGGTAGAGGCCTCAAGTTCAAAAAAGATGCTGCCGGGAATGTTGTCATATCCAAACCCGCGCGCCCGGGAAAAGAAAGTTCTCCCTGCGCCGTTCTGCAGTCCCATGTAGATATGGTTTGCGAAAAGAACGAGGGTACGGATCACGATTTTTTAAATGATCCTCTGGATCTTTTTGAAGAGAACGGCTTCGTGAAGGCTAGGGGCACGAGCCTCGGCGCGGACGACGGCATGGGCGTCGCCGCGGCACTTGCGCTGCTTGACAGTACCGATATCGGCCACGGGCCGCTGGAGTGCCTGTTCACCGTCGACGAGGAGACCGGGCTCACCGGTGCGAACGCGCTGGAGGACGGTTTCGTCACAGGAAGGATCCTGCTTAATCTGGACTCCGAGGAGGAAGGCGCGGTCTACATCGGGTGCGCAGGCGGTAAAACTACAAGCATATTCAAGTCGGTCCCCGAAAGACTTAAAAGCGGGAAACAGCTTCACTATACGGTAAAACTTGAGGGATTGAGGGGCGGACATTCAGGACTAGCGATCAACAGGGGGCTCGGTAACGCCATTATTCTTCTCGCCAGATTTTTGTGGAACCTCAACGACAAGATAAATTTCGACCTTACGGAGATCAGAGGCGGTGAAAAACATAACGCGATACCCAGAGAAGCGGTGGCGCTGATATGTATCAATGAGGAAGATCTGCCTATACTTGAGACGGAAATTTCAAAATATACTGAAATATACAAAAACGAATTGAGAAAGACAGATGAAGGAGTAAAACTGAGCCTGAAGAAGAGTGATGAGTGTATGCCGGTTCTTCCCGAAAAAGAAAAATCTCGCCTTCTGAATCTTCTGTATTCATTCCCGCACGGAGCTTTCGCGATGAGCCCGGATATCAAGGGGCTCGTACAGACTTCAACGAACCTGGCCTCGGTATCCGTCCAGAAAGACGGTATACAGATACTCACAAGTCAGAGGAGCTCCGTTGAATCATCGATACACGACGTTTCTTCAAAGGTCATATCGCACGCTCTTCTCGCCGATTACGAATATATCAGCAAAGATCCGTATCCCGCCTGGACTCCCGATCCTGATTCTCCATTATTGAAGAAAGCTGTCGCTGCGCACGAGGAGATTTTCGGCAGTAAACCCGAAATTAAAGCTGTTCATGCAGGTCTTGAGTGCGGTATAATCGGGAAAAAATATCCGGGTATGGACATGATATCTTTCGGACCGGATGTTTACGGCGCTCATTCACCTGACGAAAAAGTAAGGATAGAATCTGTCGGCAATTTCTGGAAATTTCTAATATCGATAGTTCAGAAGATATAATGTTCGCGATCGAATCAAGATCATTGACCAAACACTATTCCGGGGGCAGGATAAAAGCCCTTACTGATTTTGATATTAATCTTGAGCAGGGTAAAATATTTTCCCTTCTGGGACCCAACGGAGCCGGTAAAACGACATTTATTAAGCTCATTCTTTCAATTATCAAACCGACTTCGGGAGAAGGCAGAATTCTCGGAAAGAAGATCTCAGATCCTTCCTCAAGGCTAAAAACCGGATATCTGTCAGAAAATCACAGGCTGCCGGCTTTTCTAAACGCCGAACAGTTCCTTTATTATTACGGAAGGATGTCAGGTACGGCAGGCTGCGAACTAAGTAAAAAGATACCTGAGCTCCTTAAGAAAGTAAAACTTTTTGATAAAAAAGACCTGAAGATAAGGAAATACTCTAAAGGTATGCTTCAGAGGCTTGGAACTGCACAGGCACTCATAAATGATCCTGAGATTATTTTTCTTGACGAACCTACGGACGGGATCGACCCCATGGGAAGGATAGAGATAAGGGAAGTCCTCCTCGATCTTAAGAAAGCAGGCAAGACGATATTTATAAATTCACACCTTCTAAGTGAAGTCGAGAGGCTTTCAGATGAGATCGCGATATTAAAAGACGGAAAGATGATAAAGAAAGGAAGGACAGCTGATTTTCTCGAGTCTACGGGCAGGTATAAAATTTCAGTTGAGGCTGGAAGAATGAATGATCTATGTTCGTTACTTGAAGCGATAAACATCACTTATACAAAAAAGGATCAGAGCGCTGAGGCTGTAATTGGTGATATGTCAGTGCTGAATGAAGTTATCGATAATTTAAGATCTGAAAAAATAATCATCACCGGTATCGAGGAACAGAGGACTTCACTCGAAGATTTTTTTATAAAAGTAGTGAATTAGGGAGGATATACGGGACTGTTTCTGCTCACGATAAAAGAACTTTTGACCAAGAAGATAATACTCACGGTGTTTATTTTGTCCTCACTATTCTGCTTGTCTCTGATATTTGTACTGAACATAAAGATCGCCGGGATTGATTCAGGAGTGATGATAAGTATCTTCGGTAATTCGGTCAACAATTCAGGCGGCGCCGACATGAGCCCTGAAAAAATACTGGGCTACATCCAGTCGGGGATAGCCGTAGCCATTTTCTTCGTTTCTCTTTTTATCTCACTTTTTGCGGTTTCAGGTGTTTATCCTGATCTTTTAAAAAAAGGAAGCATAGACCTGATCCTGTCAAAGCCGCTTTCGAGGTACAGTATTTTTTTTCAGAGATTCTCAGGTACAATGACCGTAATAGCAGTAAGCATATTTTATATCCTGATCTTTTCATGGATAGTTCTGTCATCAAAATTCGGCATGTGGAATATAAAGTTCATTTACTCTGGAGCTCTGATCCTGATTTTCTTCTATAATATATTTTCGGTACTCGCACTTTTATCGATGCTGCTCAAGAACGGTGTCGTGTCACTTCTTCTCACTTACTTTATCGTGTTCATTCTGTCACCTATAGTTTCTGCAGTAGACAGATTTTCGGTGGTCAGTAATAAAATATACAGGCCTCTGATCAGCTTTATGGATTTTATTCTTCCGAAATTGTCGGAAACAGGCATTGGAATTACAAATGTTGTAACGGGAAAAGATATTTCGGCTTATGTTGTTGCGGGGCCTTTCCTGACCGGTACTGTTTTGCTTTTCATAGCTGCATATATATTCAGAAACACTGATTTTTAAATGATTTCGACGATAACTTTATCATCTCTGATGATCTTAACATCCACGCAGTAAAAAACAGCCGACAGATCCCGTCTGATATCGGTGACCCTGTACTCTTTCTGAAGATCGTTCTCTCTCTGAAAATCAACAGGCTTATCTGTCGTACCGATAAGGGTGTCATTGAAATATATATCCGTAACGCCTTTCATCTACCGCCCTGCCTTATAAAGCAGGCGATAAAATAAACTTAATCTGATAAAAAAGCAAAGGAAAAGTGTCAGCATCTAAAATTTATTAAATAAAATTCAGAAAAAACCTGTTGACAACGGAATTTTATTTTCATATCTTTGCAGTCCGAAAATGCTAATGTAGCTCAGTTGGCTAGA
>JAFGUL010000010.1 GCA_016938535.1 Candidatus Delongbacteria bacterium | reverse complement strand
AGTGTTTAAACAAACAAAATATCCAATTATCACTTGACAAAGACTTTTTTCTTTCGTAAATTACAGTTAGTAAATGTTCACTTACATAAAAAGGAGCGTAAAATGAACGAAATGACGGATAGGCAAAAAGAGATAATTGAAAAGGCTATCAAGATCATAGCTAATGACGGAATTCAGAGTCTCACGATCAAGAATCTATCCAAAGCTGTCGGAGTAACGGAGGCGGCTCTTTACAGACATTATGAGAGCAAGCAGTCTATGTTAATGACAATAATTGATCATTTTGAGGATTTCTCCAAAACGGACACTGATAAAGTCCCTTCCTCACCGATCGAAGCGGTAAAGTATTTCCTGACGAGCAGATATGACAAATTCATCAGTAATCCCGAGCTTTCCAAAGTCATGTTCTCCGAAGCTCTTTTTTTGAACGATAAAGATATTTCTGAAAGAATGAGACTTCTTATTCACGGGCACAAGAAAGAGCTTGAGGCTATCATCGAAAGCGGGAAAAAGAAAGGTCTTATAAGAAATGATATTGATACCAGATCACTTTTCAGGATGATCGTCGGCTCTATGAGGCTGCTTGTTACTCAATGGTGCTTTAATGACTACTCGTTCGACCTTAAGGCTGAGGGTCTGATACTCTGGAATAATATTGAATTAATGATAAACAATGAGGTAAAAGAATGAAAAGACAGATAATAAAGATCGACGAAGATAAATGCAATGGCTGCGGACTCTGTATTCCGGACTGCCCCGAAGGCGCACTTCAAATGATAGACGGAAAAGCGAGGCTGATCTCTGACCTTTTCTGTGACGGACTCGGAGCCTGCATCGGCAACTGCCCCCAGGGAGCGATCTCCACGGAGGAAAGAGAGGCCGGAGAATACGACGAAGCTCTTGTAATGGAAAATGTGATCAAAGCCGGAGCGAACACGATAAAGGCGCACCTGAAGCACCTGAACGATCACGGGCTGGACAAATATGTTAATCAGGCTATACAGATACTTATTTCCAAAGGGATCGACATTCCGGAATTCAGGGAAGCATCCGGCGGTTGCGCGACAGGTGGTTGTCTGGGCAGTATGGCAAGAACTGTACAGCAGGATTCGCCGGCAGACAACACTCAGGTAAGTGGAATGTCGCATCTCAGGCACTGGCCGGTTCAATTACACCTGATCAATCAGAACGATCCGAGCTTTGAGAGTGCAGATATTCTTATTGCTGCTGACTGCGTACCTTTTGCATATCCTAAGTTTCATGATAAATATCTTAAAGGTAAAAGAGTTATTATGTTCTGTCCGAAGCTTGATCAGGGAATTGAAAGATACATTTCAAAATTAGCTCACATATTTAAAGAAAAGAAGATAAAGTCTATTACAATAGTCAGAATGGAAGTGCCGTGCTGCGGTGGTGTTGAAACTATAGTTCAGAAAGCACTTGAAATAGCCGGTGTTTCAAAAATGGTCAAGCTGGATGTCGTCGGCATCAACGGAGAGATTCAATAAAATATATAAATTTGGAAATGGAGTAGAATCATGAAGATCGGTATAATACTTGAAACAAAAGAGTACGAAAAAGCATGGAACGCCCTTAGATTTGCCGTTACGGCAAAAAAGCAAAAACATGAGGTTAAAGTCTTTCTGATGGGTGAAGCGGTAGAGTGCGATGGACTTGTTCACGAAAAATATAATGTGGATGAACAGCTGAAAGCATTTTTAGCTGAAGGCGGAGAAGTCCTCGCCTGCGGTACTTGCCTTAAATCCAGACAGCTGAAAGAAACAGAATCATGCCCGATATCAACAATGATCGACTGCCTGAAATTAGTAGAATGGGCAGATAAAACTTTAACTTTTTAAACAAAGGAGGATTCAAAATGATAGAAAAAAAATACGACTACACGATCACTGACGAAAAGACGATCGAAAGAATAATTGACGACGCGAACATCAATTTAAACCACATGGTTCTTCCCAAAGATACATCTTTACCGGTCCACGACTCTAATTCTAATGTATATTTCATAATTGTGAGAGGAACTATGACATTGACACTCGGAGAACAGGAAACACACAAATACGGAAAATGCTTCATAAATGTACCGTTCGGGATCAGAATGACCGTGGAAAACAAGGACGACGAAATACTCGAATTCTTCGT
>JAFGUL010000072.1 GCA_016938535.1 Candidatus Delongbacteria bacterium | reverse complement strand
GCTTTGACAGAATCGAGAAGGTCTTTGAACCTGCTCTTTTCCTCTGCCGATATATCTATCAGTTTAAGAGCGAGATCCTGCCTCTTTACCTGTGTTTTTACATGATATATCACTCCCTGCGCACCGCTTCCGAGAACCTTTTCCACCATGTAAACCGAATCTATTATGTTCCCTTTTTTCAGCAAATTCTCTGCCCTTTTTCTTTAAATACGACGCTAATGTAAGTTTCTTTGTCCACCTTCGTTGTGCCCTGCGTCACACTGACGGATATGTTCAATTCTTCGCTTATACTATAAGATGTGAAATATAGTTTATTTTCTATTTAAAAACAAATAAAAAAGGCCTGTTCGCACAGACCTTTTTTACCGGCAAATACTTTTATTTTTGTTCAATCAGGCCGAGTTTCTGAAGGCGCGATTCTATTCCCTTCTGTTTTCTGCCGAAGATCTCGGTCAGGTCCTCGACCGTTTTGCCGGCCTTGAACAAAAATTCGAGTTTTTCCTCGTCTTCGGTTGTCCATCTTTTTCCCGAATTCGGGAACTGAGGATCTCCGCAGGATTCCGCAGCGGCGTTTTCCTCATTTTCTCCCGAAAGAAGACTCTCCTCTTCTTTCGTTCCGTCATCATTCGATCCTTTGATCCTGGCGATCGCCTTGTTCAAAACCCTCGAAAGTTTGTAGAGATCGTTCTGAAAAAGCATTATCCTGTTCTTCTGGTACTCGTTCTCGCCGACTTTTCTGCTTTCGGTGATCTTTACATACTTCGAGTTGTTTTTTGCCTCAAGCATGTTGATGAAGTAGGTTCTGCTGCCTGTTGAGAAATTGGCGCTGTAAACTTCGGCATTCATTGTCTGTGTGTTTTCCATGGTTTTACTCCTTTTGTTATTTTACCATTTTTAACTTTCAATGGTATTATAACACCGGAGGTATGCCAAATAGTGTCATAGCAAGGAATATTTTCATTTTTTTTTACTTTTTTTTATATGATGTTCTTCCTGTATGTCCTGTACGCACTCTGGAGCACGGAAAATCTTTCTTTGAGGTAAATGAATCTCTCGCTTGCTTTTCCATAATTTTTTGAAACGATCTCTTTCACCACCCCGCTCATCAGACTTATTCTTCCGACATCATCCTTAACTATTTCGTCAATAAGTTTCAGAACTTCACTCCAGTTGTTCCTGTCGAGATCGTTCTCTTTGTCGGGATATCTGAACATATTTATTATATCTGACTTTATGTAAACGAATTCTTTTTCTGTTATCTCTATCAGCCATTTTCTTAAGCAGCTGAGATAGTATGAATTTATTATTTCGGTATTTAACGGAGTATTTCTATAGACCGGAAGTTCTTTTTTCAGTATGCCGATGATCTCCCAAACCGTTTGAGGGGTTTTACCGAAAAGCTTTTCCCTTTCCTTTTGAGTATAATGATCAAAGATGTTCTCTTCGGAAACATACTGCCTGCCTTTTTCAAGATATACCGCCTCTTCACCCGGCTTTTTGCTGATCTCTTTGTAAAGCTCCTTTGAACTCTTTCCCGCCGCGTATCTCATACCGTCTAGCATTGAGATGAAGAAAGCCGAAACGGCTAGATATGTGTTCGTGTGCGGATTCGGGGCGCG
>JAFGUL010000071.1 GCA_016938535.1 Candidatus Delongbacteria bacterium | reverse complement strand
TCGGCAAAAATATCGGGTATCTCTTCATCATTTACGATCGAGATCTGAGCACCGTATCTGTCGCACATCATTTTCTTTTCCCTGACAGCGTCTTCTATAATTCCGACAGTGTTAATATGTTCAAAAGGATTTCTTGAAGCGTTTACCCTGGTTACATCGAAGAAATTTCTGAAAAGTGAGCTCATGTTTCGAATATTAAATACTATCCTTTCAAGGTATTCTGCGGTATCTGAACTTATCCCTCCCTTCTCTGCCGATCTTAAAAGCAGGTTTGAAAAGCCTTCAATACTTATTAGCGGCGCCTGAAGGTCATGGGTCGTTACATATATCAGGTTCTTCATGTCCCTGTTTGTTCTTTTGATCTCATTCTCGATCTGCTTTATATCAGATATGTCCTGAATGATACCGGTCATTTTAGCTGATCCGCCGTTACCGGGAACAAGTCTGGCCATCAGTTTGAGATATATCGTTCTGTCGTTACCGTCTTTTCTGCGGTCGAGATAGGTTATTTCTCTGTCTGCAGTGCTGTTTTCCCTGTATGCTTTTTCGACTTCAATGCAGAACTGATCGAATTCATATTTTCTTTTCAGCCTGTCAAGAGTCAGATCTTTTGTGTCTTCTTCGGAGATATTTATTATATTGGCGAATTCCTTAGAAATTATAAGCTCGCCGGCCTTTTCAGGATAGTATGACCAGCTTCCCAGCGAAGCTATTTCCTGAGCCTGACTGAGTATCTCTTCCTGTTCTTTTATAGCGGCATCTTTCTCAATGATCTCTGTAATGTCCACTATTGAGGCGAGCTGCTCTGTCCCGTGAGTTACTATCACTGTAACGATCACATGCTTTATCGCACCGCTCTTTGTGATCATTTTCATAGTGTATTCGGAAGGAGCTTTTGCAGGATCCTCTCTTCTTAATCTGTCATACTCTTTGACTCTCAGAATATCATCATCACAAACTATCTTTTCCCAATGCATCGTTTTTATAAGTTCTTCTTTGTCAGAGTATCCGAGAAGTTCAACGAACTTAGTGTTGCAGTCGCTTATAAGTTCATCATCTCCCACTATAAGTATCGCAGTGCCGTTATTTTCGAAGAGGGATCTGTACTTGGCTTCGCTTTTCATTATCTGTTCGGAATTTTCCGTAACACTTTCAAGATACTTCAGTCTTTCTATGTCTTTGATCCTCTTTTTCATCAGAATATGTATAAGAGCCGAAAGGATAATAACCGAGAATATTACAATTGCGGCCATCAGATAATAGTGCCCGATCGTGGCTTTATAGGCATCGAGGAACTGTTCGTATTCCTGAGAATTATTCAGCTTCTCAATAACTGCCGAACTGATCAGTATTTCCCTGTTCTTCCATGTAAAAAATCCGACTACGGCTATGATCTCGATCGTAAATACTGAAAGATAGAGAAAGTAGTTTTTAAACAATGAACCGAATTTTTTATTGCCGGTACTCATATTATCAGTTATTCTCCGGTAATTCCTCTAAGAGCGGCAGGCTGATCTTAAATGTTGATCCGCCTCCGAATTTGCTTTCTGCTGTAATTTCACCGTTGTGAGCTTCAACTATTTTCTTGACTATAGGCAGACTTACCCCCTGTTTATTCACCTCTTCCTCTTCTCCCGAAGAAAATTTGAAAATATCGATAAGATCATCTTTTAATATACCTATGCCGAAGTCTTTTACAGTGAAAACGAGCTGATTATCTTTATACCCAAGGTAAAGTTCAATAGTTGTTGAAGATTCTGAATATTTTACTGCATTTTCAATTATCCTGTCAAGAGCTATCCATATCTTGTTTTCGTCCATGAAATTCTCAACGGGAAGAATATTGTCATGACGGGAGACGACTTTGATCTCTTTCTTTTCTGCTGACGAGATCGCCTGAGCCGTAAGCTCTGAAAAGAAATTCAGAGTATTTACTTTTGAATATTTCAGCTTCAGATTTCCTGAAGTAACATCTGCTACATTCATTATCTTGGTATAGATCCCGGCAAGTTCTTCTGCGCATTTATAGATAGCTGCAGCTTTATCCAGTTTTTCTTTCTCGGAATCGGGATCCATCATATCTGAAAGGTCAGCGGTAAGGTCAGCGATCTTCTGCGTAGAATTTCTGAAATCGTTCATAGCTATCTCAATGAACTGACTCTTTACCTCGTTAAGTTCTTCAAGCTCGGCTTTCTGTTCTGAGATCACTTCATACAGCTTGCTTAATTCCTCGTTTGCGGCCGTAAGTTCGTCAGTGGAACTTTTAAGTTCGTCATGCATCATCTTGAAATTAAGCACATTTTCGATCCTAAGGACAAACTCGTCAGGGATCACAGGTTTGTTTACGAACTCGATGATACCGCATTCAAGAGCTTCTTTTCTCATGTCGTCATCAACATATCCGGTAAGCATTATGGTCGGAACATCTTTCGTCAAACCTTTGGACTTCATTTCCTTAAGCATTTCGCTTCCGCTCATTCCCGGCATTTTTCCGTCCGTTACGATAAGGTCGAATTCCATTATCGAGGCTTTCTGGAGGCCTTCTCTGCCGCTCGTGGCGAATATAAGCTCCCAGTCGCTTCTTCTTGCCTGGAATATCCTTCTGATACCGTTAAGGACCGGCTGTTCATCATCAACGAACAGTATCCTGAAATTCTTCTTCATAGATCTTCTCCATTATTGTTATTCATTATTTTCGATCGGTAGTTTTATAGTGAACCTGGTTCCTTTTCCTTTTTCTGATTCGACTTTAATATCTCCGTTGTGTTTATTTACTATGATATCGTAACTCAACGCCAGACCCTGACCTGTACCTTTACCCACCTGTTTGGTAGTGAAGAAAGGCTGAAATATCTTATCCTGTGGTTCCTGTGAAATTCCGGCACCGTCATCTTCTATGGTAATATAGACGAAATCATCATCGTTAGCGGTTCTTATTATGATCTTACCCGGTGTGTCACGACCTGTTTCGCCGATTGCATCGCTTGAATTAGTTATCATATTAAGAAAAACCTGATTGATATCTCCGATATGACATGTAACCTCAGGCAGACCTTCTTTTAGATCTGTCTCGATCTCGGCGTTATATTTCCATACATTTCTGGTGATCGTCACTGTTGATACGACTGCCTCATTAATGTCTGATTTATTCATTGTTTTAAGTCCCGGATGAGAAAAATTCTTCATTGCCAGAACGATCTTTCTCACGATCTTAATACCATTCATATTCTCTTCGAGCGCTTTAGGTATCTCACTCATAAGGTATTCAAGATCCCCCGCTTTATCTTTATGACCAGGGTGCTCAGAAAAAGTTTCAGATATTTTCGAGAATGATTCCTGAATGAATTGAGTATTGTCATAGAGGTATTGAAGCGGAGTGTTTATCTCGTGAGCGATCCCGGCTGCAAGAGTACCTATGCCTTCCATTTTTTGAGCGTGACGAAGCTGGTTTTCGATCCTGATCATTTCGGTCACATCGCGCTTTAATGCTACGAAATTCACTATCTTACCGTCAGACCCTAAAACAGGGGAGATGGAGGCATCTTCTTCGTAAAGATCACCGTTCTTGTTTTTATTTATCATTCTGCCTTTCCACGGCTTTCCTGAAAGTATTGTTTTCCACAGATTTTCATAGAACTTTCTGTCATGTCTTCCGCTCTTAAGAAGCGAAGGCTTTTTGCCGAGAACTTCTGAAGATCTGTAGCCGCTGATCTTTTCAAATGCCGGATTAACAAATTCGATTATCCCTTCTTTATTTGTTATCACTATGGCTTCGGAGGACTGATTGATAGCGATACTCAGTTTACTCTGCTGTTCTGATATCCTCTTTTTCTCTTTCTTTAGATTGCTCAGTTCAATATATTTATCGATCTTTTCGGGAAGCGCTTCAAAAGATTCTGCCGTTTTGTTTATGTAATCGAATACGCCGGCTTTTAGAATTTTTACAACGGTCTCCTGATCCACAAAACTTTCGAGTATCACAACAGGAATATTTTCGCTTATGTTCTTATCTCTTAAAAATCCTATACCGCTCCCGTCGGGAAGGGTCAGGTTAGTAATAATTATATCTGTTCCCTGTATCTGTTCCCGAGCTTCTGCAAAGGTAGCTGCAGTTTTAAGAGAATACTTGCTCCCGTGCCTTAAAAAGACATTATTTATCAATATGCGGTGATCTTCGTTTTCCTCAACAAGTAATACAGTGAAACTGTTCTTTGATAACATAAATTTAACTCCGCAGTATGCCCGAAAAACTCTCTACTATAATGTAACGAAAAAATAATGCTATATGCAAATACTAATTTGATTTTTTTAAGGGTAGTCCGTCTTTCAAAAGGTCAAAAAACTGTCCGGTGGGACAGAGGTAAACGCACCACGGATTTTTCATGAATATCGAGGCTGAGAATATGATTAGGCTGCCTGCGATAGTGATCGAAGCGGCTGAGGAGAAGATGAATAAGCTGAACGGTTCTACAAGCGTAAGATTTATATTGACTGCCGCTGCGACCAGAATGAGAATCGAAATAAAGATCATCAGTCGCAGGGTTCTCATGAATTTTAATACTTTTGCATTCGGTTTTATTTTCCTGACCGGCAACTTTCCGAGAAGCGTTTGAACTCCGCCGAACGGACAGATGTAGTAACAGTAGTAATGTTTATTCAGGAACAGAGGTATAACGACTGAGATAATAAGCAGAAAAACAGTTGCCCATGAAGTCAGAATAGTGATCCCGTTCACAGAAAGTGTTTCAAGAAAATAAAGAGATATAAATTTGCCTGATATTATCCCAAAAAATATAATAGATAAAATTTGGATATAAATTCTAAATTTATTTAGATTTTTTATGAAAAGTGCAATTATTGATACTAAAAGAATAATATATTGAACTGCTGAATGTTTGCCTTCCATCCATCTTAATTCTGTTTTTCCGGCTGATATTACATATTCAGTTGCTCCGGTAAATATACTTGTTCTTTTCTTAACGATCTCTCTGACGGCGTTTGAAGTAAAAGTCGCTCCGGAGGCTGCATCAACCTTATGAGCTTCAAGTTCTGATAGTGTCTTACCGTTCCATGAATCAAAGAATTTTATATTTTTCAGTCCGTTTATCCACGAAGGCGTTTCACGATGGCTCAATACCGCAATCCCATTGATGATCTCTCTGTCGTCAGCAACTATGGCGAGTTTCAAATTCCCTCCGTATCCACGGATGTCGTCGCAGAAAGGAGATGTTAGTATATATTTTGCGATTGTTTTTCCATCCGAACCGTATATTTCAGACCATTTTGAAGGATAGTTTGCTTCTTCGACCGAATATGCCTCAGGTATTATTTCCTGAAATTTTCCTGTAAGATCGAATGATCCGAAATCGAAATCTTCTGTCGGTTCCTCATTCAGCATGAAAACAACGAGGACTAAGATCAGTATCGCCGGTATCTTGTATAAGTATTTTAGAAATTTTTTCTTCATAGCGGTGTAAATCTAAAGATTAAAATGAAAATAATCAAATGATAAAAGAAAACCTGCCGCATCACGAGGAGAAAAATGAACGCAGACAGGCTTTCTTTTCGGGGAGGAGTTACACGGTTTTACATCCATCCGTAATCGGGCAGATCTCTCGTGATCACTTTTCCTTCAGACAGATGGTATATATTATTCAGATGGATCGCGTAGGGCTGATCTGCTTCAAGATCGTAACAAACAAGGAAATCTCCGTCCATTTTGTATGGAAAAACTTCAAGTTCGATCGGATCTGTTATAGCTTCGCAGTAACAGTGTTTAGCGATCAGCGTACTTTTGCTCTTAATTGCACTTTCTATCATTGTTTTAAACTTACTCATTTTTACTGATTTCCTTTCCGGTTAGACATATATCGGCATGCAGGCTTACGGAATTGTTATACCATTTCAGCATCAGAGAACTTACCCTGTTACTCATGTCCGTCGGCAGCGAAACCGAAAGCAGTTCCTGTTCTTGTATGTTGCCCGGATTGCTCAGTAGAGTAACTCTACTTCCTTCGGAAACGAGTGCACATTTTCTTCCGTAAAGATCGAATTTCTTCAGCACATAGCTGTTGTTTTTTTCAAAGAGTCCGGAATTGTCCTTCGTATCGAAGAAAACAGCCACGGCACCGCAGCTGTTATTCACAGATTTCATTTTTTTCTCCATTCATTATTTTAACCTTTTGGCGGTGGAGTTGGAGGAATAGGATCATCTCCGTTTCCTGAATCCGTTGTTACCCAGCCCGTTCCTGTCCATACCCAACCGTTCAGATCAACTTCTTCGGCTTTCAGACTTGTGGCGAAAAGCGCTGCTATCAGCGTAATTCCAAGTATCAGTTTTTTCATTTTGCCCTCCTTCATGGTTGGTTTATGGGTAATCTACAAACATAAGAAGGATCGGAAAATGATACCGCCGAAAGCGGGTGTTTTTTATGACGGGCTCACGCAATAAAAAAACAGCAGAGAATTCTGTATCTTGTTTTGATTATGAAATTTGCCGAATAAAAAATTATAACGGCTTTTTATTCTTCAATATATTTATTTCTGACTTTATATCGCTGATCACATGACCGACATCCGAACCGGGATCGTTGCTGATTAATTCTAGTAATTTGAGAGCTTTATTTAGGTTTACAATCGCTTTCTTACTGAAATTCAGAGATATATAATTAAGACCGATGTATTTTAACGTATTAGCTTTGAGGATCTTATCCTTGATCTTTCCCTCTACGATCAGCTTCAGTGCTCTGTTAAGGAATAGAACTGATTTTCTGTGGTTTTTGTTTTCAAAATATATCCTTCCGAGAAGATTGTTTATATATGCGGGATAAATATTTACACCGCGCTTTTCACACAGTTTCAGCATTCTATTAAGAAGTCTTATCGCACTCAGAAAATTCTTTCTGCCGATCCTGATTTTCGCCAGAAAGATCATATTTATTATATGAGAAGCAGCGTCTGTCGTATTTTCTGTATATATTCTGGATGCCCTGTTGAAATATCTTTCAGCATCATCAAGCCTGTCATTCCTGTAGCAGAAAACACCGAGATTCATTAGTGAATCGTAATAATAGCCTGTTTTCCTGATTTCTTTTGCAAGCGACTGAATTCTTCGGATATCTTTCAACAGTCTGCTTTCGTCTGTGATCTCGCGGTAAGCCAGGAGCTGGAACATTTGTGCCAGACATTTTGATTCAGCAACCGGATCTTTGGTCTCGCAGGCGTATTCAAGCTGAATATTCAAAGTCTCTTC
Source organism: Candidatus Delongbacteria bacterium (assembly GCA_016938535.1). Next base: position 2,019 of record JAFGUL010000071.1, on the reverse strand, counting down.
GGCGAGAGCAAATTTTCTGTCAAGAAAATATATTTCAGATTTAATTCCGTAAAGATAACCGGCCTCTGCCTGATCGTTATTCCTGATAGAATGCCGTACAGCCTTATTTACAAGAGTAAGAGCGTGATTATTGTCATTTTTCAAAATGAATCTTCTAATCCTCGATCTGAAATATAAATTAGTCTTTCCGGGTTCTTTTGAATCTGTCAACATCCTTGAAGATCTGGCGAAATATGAGTCAGCCTCTTTAAAGTTATTTGCATAAGAAGATATCATTCCGAGATAATAATAGAACTCCCCGAGTTCATCTTTTAGCTTAAGGGCTTCAAATTCCTTTAAATTCTCTTCGATCAGCTCTCTGCATTTGTCATACTCTTCGAGATGAAAAAATATTTTTGCCCGTTTTAAAAGCAAATTGGCCGACAGTTTTTCGGATCCTGAAATTCTTTCCGCAGCCTTACCGATCCTGCTGTAAAGCCTGAGAGCTTTTTCGAACTCGAATTCATCTCTTATTCTGTCAACTTCGCCTGATGTCTCATGCAAAGCTTCGTTATGTATATCGGCATCTTTTTTGTCCATAGAGTAATTGCGCCAGAAACCGGTGAACTTTACGATCTTATCAATATCTTTTAAGAACGAATCAACGAACAGGGGCGGGAGTATCGGATTGTCAGTCTCGGAATATCCTTCAAATTCAGCGTGGCCGTCATTAAATATCATTTCTTTATAAATACTTTTGATTATTTCCCTGTGGCTGGGGATACCTTTGATCACCTTATTTCTTCCGCGCTTTTTCACAGGTTTGTACTCTATGATATCCGATCCGAGAAATTCATTGCCGTTCAAAAGTCTGAGATTTTTATCGTGGCCTCCTCTTATTTCAAGATTGGAGAGAACATAATTGACGAATATGTCTATACCGTTCCTGCTTTTATCGAAGCTGTATCCTATGAATTTGTGATGTGATATATTATCTTCGACCACGATCCTGAATACAGATCTGGTCATTCCGCCGATTTTGGTCTGAGAAAATAGATTGATATAGACCGAAAAGCTCTTAAGCTCTTTGAAAGTGCTCAAGTTGCGGACAGGTTTTACAGGCAGTTTGTCACTCATGAATAATCCAGAAATTGAACTTTTTCTTTGAATTTTTCGTTCATGAGGTCTCTGAGTTCGGGAAATGCGGAAAGCACGGGATCTTTTTCGAGCAGATCGAAAGCGTCTTTCCTCGCCTGAACAAGTAATTCTCTGTCCCATATCAGATGGGCGAGCTTCAAGTCCGTCATCCCGCTCTGCTTTTCTCCGAAGAACTCGCCCGGTCCGCGCAGCTCGAAGTCCGCTTCGCTTATCTTAAAGCCGTCGTTGGTTGTTTCCATGACCTTCACGCGCTTTCTCGTGTCCTCGTTGTCAGTTTCGCCGAGATGGAGGATGCAGTAAGACTGATGACTTCCTCTGCCGACCCTTCCTCTGAGCTGGTGGAGCTGCGAGAGACCGAATCTTTCGGAGTGCATGACGAGCATAACTGTCGCGTTGGGCACATCAACCCCGACTTCGATCACAGTGGTGCTGACGATGAGCTTAATTTCGTCTGCTTTAAAGTTGTTCATAACCGAATCCTTCTCTTCGCTCTTCATCCTTCCGTGAAGAAGCGCGACCGGGATCCCTTTGAATACTCCGTTTGCAAGTTCGTCAAATCCGTCAACGGCCGCTTTCAGGTCTGACTTTCCCGTTTTTTCGATAAGCGGATAGACAATGTATGCCTGTCTGCCGTTTGCTATCTCTGTCTTAATGAACGAATAAACTTTATTCATCTCTTTTTCGCTTCTTACTGCTGTTTTAACGGCTTTTCTTCCGAGGGGAAGCGAATCTATGACCGAAATGTCCAGGTCGCCGTAAAGTGAAAGAGAAAGGGTTCTCGGGATCGGTGTCGCAGACATCACAAGAATGTTCGGAGCGTGCTCCGCCTTTTTGACAAGTTCGCCTCTCTGCATGACTCCGAATCTGTGCTGCTCGTCAATT
>JAFGUL010000070.1 GCA_016938535.1 Candidatus Delongbacteria bacterium | reverse complement strand
CGGGATTATTCCTATCTTGATCCTGGAAAGATTGATCCCGCCGCCCTGAACCGAGAACTTTTCTTTGGCTTTGTCGTCGGGTTTAGAGCCTGTTTTGTAAACACTGAGTTCATGGCCTTTACGGACAAGCATTGTGTCACCTGTAAGGCTGAGTTTGAAATCTGAAATCCCTTCGATCAGCGTGTCGCACTTCATGTCGTCAAAGCTGAAAACTTTCAGGATCGCATCCGGTTTGCCTTCACCCCAGCCGCCGTCACCCTCCGATTCAGTGCAGGTTCTGGGATATTCGATATAGAAAACCTGATTCTTGTATGAAGCGACCGAGCTGTAGTTACTCGCACTCATCGGGAAAGCGACCACTCTTTTTTCGATACCGTCGAAGTCTATCTTAACCGTAAGTTCTTCTTTCTTATCTTTGCCCTTTTTCTTTTTGTCATCTTCTTTCGCAGGCTGATCCCCTGCGGGTGATTTAGGATCCTGAAGAAAAGGCGATTTTGTATCTTTCATAAGCGGTATCGCATAGAGTTTGTCAGCTTTTACGAATTCAAGATCGAACAGAAGCACATCATTTACCGGATAAAAGGTTCTTGCTCCTACGAAGAAAATATATTTTCCGCATGATGAGAATGTGGGGTTCATGTCGTGTTTGACAGGTTTTGTTATCTCGTGCGTTTTTCCCGTAGAAATTTCTGCGACTTTTATGAGCGCGTTCTGCATAGTTTTGAGATAATCGTAAGTGATCCATTTCGCGTCAGGGCTCCAGCTGACATTGAATATTCTGTGATGATCGCTTTTATCGAGCAGTCTTGAAGTTTTTTTCTTTGTGTCTATTAAAAACATTTCGTTTTTATGATTGCAGATGATCAATTGATCTGTTTTCGGCGAAGGGTAAATACCTCTTACTCTGCCTGTCCCGATGTTTTTCAGAAGAGTTTCACTGCCGCTTTCGGAATCAACGATCATCAGCCTGTCTTCGCCGTCAACCTCATCTGACACAGCGGCGAAATGTTTTCCGTCGTGCATCCAGGCCGGCATTCTGTAGCGCACGCCGTCCTTTTTGCCGGCCTGTTTCACTGCGCCTGTCCAGTTCGCAAAGTGAACCAGCTTGCCTCTCGAGGCAACAGCGAGATGCGTGCCCTTCGGGCTGATGTCGCTGCCTTCGAGATACTGCGCCGCATCAATGAATTTCCTGTTCGTCTGAGTATGAGAGCTTATGTAGTCAATATCGATCTTTTCGTTCTTGTTTTTAGCGACATCGATCCTGTAAAGGTCAGCGCCTGCGTGGTAAACGATCGTTTTGCCGTCAGTGTCCGCGAACCTTGCATAAAATTCATCATGATGCGAATGTCTTTTTACATTTTTCCCTTTCGGATCGCACGAATAAATGTTCCCTATGCCTTCGTGGTCGGAGATGAAGTAAATTCTGTCGCCTATCCACATCGGGCAGGCGAGGTTCGACTTGAGGTTTTTTAAGATCTGCTTAAAATTACTGTCCCCTTTTTCGTCGATCCATATTTCGCCGGCCGTTCCGCCGCGGTATCTTTTCCATCGTGCAGGATCGCCGGCGTGTCGGGCTATAACGGTGCCTTTTGTGCCGAATGATATCTGATTCGCATGACCGACAGGGACAGATTCTTCCTGACCTCCGTCCATTGAAATTCTGTAGATGCCCGAATCAAAAGGCTGAGAGAAATTGCTCGCAAAATAAATATATTTTCCATCTGCCGACCAGCCGAGAACCTTCGACATCGCACCGAGAAATGTCAGCCTTTTGTGTTCGCCGCCTGACATTGATTTTACATAAACCTCGCTATATCCTTCTTCTGCTGAAGAGTAGGCAACGAATTTTCCGTCAGGCGAAATCTTCGGTGATGACAGGGCGGCCGTATTAGCTGTCAGTCTTGATGCCGTTCCTCCGTTCAGAGGTACTGACCACAGATCATCTTCACTTACGAAAACGACGGTTTTGCCCTGAACAGCCGGAAATCTGTAATAACCCTGATTTTTCATATATTCTCCTTCGATTAAATTTTAAATTCTGCCCACAGGCGAGATATAAACGGTGAATTCTTCTGTTCCGTCAAGTTCGAGAAGCTCATCGCACTTTAACTGATCATATGCGCCTATAGCACAGGTTCCGCATCCTATAGAGCCGCAGGCGAGATAAAGGTTCTGTCCCATGTGTCCGCAGTCCTGAAGGATTATTTTCTTCGATTCGACAGTGTATCTCCACTCCGTCCTGTAAGGTATCACCGACCAGAAAAATGTAACCGCGCATTCACCTGAAAATTTCTGACCGAGAGTCGCTGTGATAACCTTTTCACTGAGGTATGGTACCTGCTTTAAAAAAACAAGCCTGTGACCAATAGGTAAATATCTGTAAATACCTTCTGTAAGTCCTTCAACATTAAAAACCGCGAGGTATGTTTCGAACGGATGTCTGGACCCTCCCGAAGGTACTGTTCTCTTGGATATTTTATTGTCTCTTATAAGTTCTTTTACGCCCTGCGTTGCCCAAAGAAGATATGAGAGCTCTTCAAGCTTAAGCGGATCGTCCTTGAATTTCCTGTGACTGATCCTGTCTCTTATTATATTAAAGATATCTCTCTCTTCGAGTTTGACATTTTCCGGCGGCGGAAGTTCTATGACCGTTTCACCTTCTTCGACACTCTTCTGCATGGGAGGCACTTCAACACCGAGCTGCTGATCAGAAACATGATCGTCGAGCCTGGCGAACCCTGTTTTCATAATATTTCTGAATTCCGCACATAAAGCTTTTGTCTTTTCGGCTGAATTACTTTTTTCCATCTTGATCACCTCTGAACTTGATTTAACAAATATTTACATAAAATTATCCTGTACTTACAATTTAACGAATATTTCTGTAAAAAGTCAATCATTTTTACTTGAAAAACATACCCCGTAATTATTATATTACACACAAATTCGGGGAGGATTTGAAAAATGCACGAAAAACAATTGATGGAAGCAGTCTTGAACTACCTTAAAAGGAACGGATCATCTACGATATATAAGGCTTTAAAAGATTCTGTAGGCGAGCAGGAGGCTAACGAGTACGCAAAAGAGATAGAATATGCCCTTGAAAGAAAGGACCTGATCGACTTAAGAGGATCAGAAGGCGGAGAAATGACCGCCGAGATAACCACAAGGGGCAAAATGTATCTCGATGAGTAGTTTTTTCTAATCTGTCATATATATTAAGACGAACTTAAATATTTCTTAAAAAACATCATTTTTTTTCTTGCTATGACACTATTTGGCATACCTCTGTGTTTATATTACTCCCGGAGCGCACAAAATGCGGTTAAAAAATAATTAAAAAAGATTTGTAAATGAATGTGAAGAGGAAATATTTAGAGAGAATTGAAAATAAAATGAAGAAAGAAAAATTAGAAATTGGTTATGGTTCAATGCTTCAGGGAGTTCGGAATCTCATAGATGAAGCTAGAAGGGTTTCAGTAAGAAAGATCAACAGTATAATGACTGCGACTTATTGGGAAATCGGGCGGAGAATTGTCGAATACGAACAGAAAGGCAGTGATAGAGCTGAATACGGAAAGGAAGTCATAAAGAAACTTTCTTTTGACCTCACGGTCAAATTTGGAAGAGGTTTTGGTGTAGCAAATATTTCTCAGATGAGAAAATTTTATATTATTTGGAATGAAGAGAAGATTTTACAGAAGGCTTCTGTAAAATTAGAAAATAAGACTGTGATAAAAGCAAACATTTCGCAGAAGGCTTCTGTAAATTTTAATTTTCTGGAAATAGCTTCGCTCTTTCCTCTTCCTTGGTCACATTATGTCCGTCTTTTATGGGTCAAGAATCCCAATGCGAGAGAGTTTTACGAAACAGAAGCATTGCGTGGAGGATGGTCCGAACCACAGCTCGACAGGCAGATATCATCTATGTTTTATGAAAGGACTGCACTCTCTAAAAATAAATCTGCTATGCTCAAAAAAGGAGCAAAACCGCTCGAAGGTGAAATATTATCGCCTGAGGAAGAAATAAAGAGTCCTGTAATACTTGAATTTCTGGCGCTGAAGAATGAATATTCTGAAAATGATCTTGAAGAGGCAATTATTCATAAACTGGAAGAATTCCTGCTCGAACTTGGAACTGATTTCACTTTTGTCGGCCGTCAAAAAAGATTGCGTATTGATGATTCGTGGTACAAAGTTGATCTTGTTTTTTATCACAGAAGGCTGAGATGCCTTGTTTTGATAGATCTGAAATTAGGAAAATTCACTTACGCTGACAGCGGGCAGATGCATACTTATCTGAACTATGCAAAAGAAAACTGGACAAATCCAGATGAAAATCCACCCGTCGGGTTAATCCTATGTGCAGAAAAAGGACACGATCTCGCCAAGTATGCTCTAGAAGGACTGCCAAACAAAGTTTTGGCTAGCGAATACATGCTGCTGCTGCCCGATGAAAAATCATTGGTAGCTCAGATCGAAAAAACGAGGAAGTCGTTTCAAAGAAAAACAAAATTGGATAAAAATTCGAAATGAGAGTAGAAGATTGAATTTATAGAAGTAGGATACGAGCCCAGCTTCCACAAAAACAATGATTGAAACTCAAGCCCTACTTCACAAGATCAAAGTCAATAGTCAAGAGCTCTCTGCTGACACCTTTCAAAAGAACATTGACTTCTTTACCCACGAACAGTTCGTCACCTGTTTTTTTGCCTTTGAAGATCCTTTTTTTCTCGTTGTATTCGTAAATGTCTATTTTCTGATCTCTTGTGCGTACAAGTCCTTCGACCGGCCATTCTTTCATTCTGACATACACACCATAAGGCATAACGGTTACGACAGTCGCTTCGTATTTTTTGCCGATCTTGTCAGTCATGAACTGAACGATCTTTGTGTCTCTCGCTTCATATTCGGCTTTCATTGCCTTGACTTCTCTTTCGGATGCGTACATGCACAATCCCTGGATGACCCTTTTTGTATCCCGGTCTTTTCTTATCGGGAGTTTCTTCATGTGCTTCTTGATCAGCCTGTGGACCATGAGATCTGGGTATCTTCTTATCGGCGATGTGAAATGTGTATAGAGATCGAAAGCGAGTCCGTAGTGTCCTATGTTATCCGTTGAATATTTAGCCTTCATCATGGCTCTTAAGAAATTATTTGCAAGATAGTCGCCGTTCGCTGATTCTTTTATTATTTTTAGAAGATTCTGCATGAAAAAATGATCTGTCGGATCGTCAGGTATCTTAAACTTTATTCCGTTAGCTTCCATTTCATCAAAAAAATCGTTCATTTTCTCAATTGAAGGTTTGTCGTGGATCCTGTAAACCCCCGGAAGTTTATCCTCTTTGGTACTGAGGAAATGAGCGGCGCATCTGTTGGCTGCAAGCATGAAGTCCTCGATGATCTTGTTAGCCTCAACTATATCGTACCTGTAAATATCCGTGGTTACACCGTTCTCGTCAACTGCCACTTTGATCTCGGGTATCTCAAACTCAATTCCGCCTTCTTTCAGTCTTTTTGTGCGCAGGATATCCTTGAGCTCCTTTGACCATTTGGCCATTTCTCTGAAATCCTCATACTTTGGATCGGTCTCTTCGTTTTTCAATACTGCATCAACGAGAGCCTGAAATTCCTGATAATTGAACCTGAAACCTGATTTCATAACTGTTTCTTTAAAGTGATAATTTTTTATCTCGCCTTCTTTGGAGATCCTCATAAAGCAGGAGAAAGCGAGCCTTTCGACATCCGGGTTGAGGCTGCAAAGGTAATTTGAAAGCTTTCTGGGCAGCATCGGGATCACAGATGAAGGCATATAGAGTGAAGTTCCTCTCGAGGCAGCTTCCTGATCGAGTATTTCACCTTCGGGAATATAGGCGGACACATCTGCAATATGCACTCCGAGATCGAATGAGCCGTCGTCGAGCTTTGTAATAGATATCGCGTCATCAAAATCCTTAGCGTCAGCGGGATCTATTGTAAATATTTTTTCATGCCTGATATCAGTTCTGTCAGGTATTTTATGAGAGACGAACTCCTGAGTGTAAAAATCAAGACTGTCCTGGATCTCTTTTGAGAATTCCTCGTTAAAACCGTTCTTCCTTGCAATGGCTTTTAAAGAAACATGAGGGTCTTCCTTACTTCCGAGAACATCAATTATATGAGCGTTGATCTGATGCCTCCAGTCGTCAACATCAATGACCACGATAGTGCCGTCCTCAAGCTCTGACCATTTCTTCTCGACCTTTCTTTTGCTCAGTCTGACTTTTAGACCGTTGTCGCATATAACATAAAGTGCATTGTTTATGTGTTTGATCTCTCCTACGAACTCTGTGTTCTCTCTTTTGAGCACCCGGATCACTTTCGCCTCAATATCCCAGTATTTAGGTGAAGGTATAAGCACGAATTCAACTTCATCGCCGTCATAAGCGTCATTTGTAAATATCCTGGGTACGAAAATATCCCCTTCGATCTCATTCGAAATGATCTTAGCATTACCGTTCCTTCTCAGAGATATTGTTCCCGTGTAGGATTTTGTGCTCTTTGTTATCTCTTCGCTGTTCTTCTTTACTGACGGTTTTCTGCGGTCTTCAAATTTTTTCCGTGCTTTCATTTTTTCCTTCTTTTTCTATGAATTATTAAGATTTTGAGGCCAGAATATCCTTATCTATAACGATCTCAGCTTTTTCCCTGAGTTTTTCGGCATATTTTCTGATCTTGTTGTTCACTATAGAATTTGCCATACTCTGCTTAAGAGAATCCTTTATGTCGTCAAACCCGTATTTTCCGCCTTCTTTTTTGTCGGTAACTTTGATGATATGATATCCGAACTGAGACTGAACCAGATCAGATATTTCACCGACCGGGGTCGCAAATGCAGCTCTTTCAAATTCGGGAACCATTTTACCTCTGTCAAAGAATCCGAGATCCCCGCCGTCCCTTCCGCTCGGGCATACTGAATGAGTTTTTGCATGCTCCTCAAAATTCTCCTGACCTTCAGTTATTTTCTCGTGAACTTCAAGGGCTTTATCTTTATCGGCTTCAGAGAATAAAATGTGTGATGCTCTTACTTCTTCCGGCTTATTGAATCTGTCGGGGAACTCGTCGTAATATTTTTGGGCATCATCATCCGAGACTGTTGTTTCTTCAAAGAACTTCTTCTGTACAAAATTTCTCAATTTGAGATTTTTGAGTATTCTTTCTTTTAAAGTTTCGATACTGTCACCGGTCTTTGAAAGAGCATCATTGAATTCTTCTTCCGTCTTGAAATTGCTTTTGATCTTTGAGATCGTATGTTCTATTTCAGCATTATCTACCGGAATGTTCTCTCTTTCTGCTACTTCAAGCATAAGAACAGCATCTGTAAGTATATTAAGGACATCCCCGATCTCATTTTTATCGAGTGAGTTCTTTCTGAGTAAATGTTTCTTTTCCGCACACGCCATATCGAATTCCTTTTCCGAAATGACTTTTCCGTTTACTTTGATCATGATCTTCTCCGTTAATTTGTAATTTAGTGTCTGCTACAGTATAAGAATTATCGGGTAATATAGCAAGTCAAGTTCGAATTTATTTGAAAATTTCTCCGGTCTGTTTGTACCAGAAAAGAATATCGAGGTGGTCTAAAGGTATTTTGATCTCTTCGGAAAACGCTTTCATCTTTCTTTCAATATCGAGATAGGTCTTTTCATTAATGGTTTTAGGGATTTCGTCAATAACGCCGAAAAGAACAAGGTTCTTCAGAATATGCCTGTCGAGGATCGCGATCTCAGACCCGAAGCCGATGTTTCTCAAGAAATGACCCGCTTCTTTAAAGCTGTATCCTTTAATGTTCTCAACAAGCCATTTTCTCAAGCCTTTAATGTCGTTCGAGCTGTCAAGTATGAACTTTTTGAAGTCCATACTGAAAAAAAGCTCTCTGTTCTTGACTACATAACCACTCTTATTATTATGGAATCTGACACCTGAAATATTGCATTTAAGTTCATCGGCATCAGCATTATACAACAGTCCTGTAGATCTTAAATGCTCGATACATCTCCAGCATGATTTAGCCTTGGATTGAGGTGTGAATGTACAAAATGAGAGTTCCGCGAACAGGTCGCTGTTACTCATTCTCATAAATGATTCTGAAAATTCAGTAAGCCTCGAACTGATATCTTCCTTTATTGAATTGTAAGTTTTTAACATTTTATCTAGTTCGTTCATTTTAATCCCCCGGTTAATGAATTCGTACTTAAGATAACAAAATAATTTTCAAAACATAATAAATAATTTGGAAATTGTAAAAAAATTCATTAAATTCCCCATACATAATGAAAGTGGAAAATATTATGCTTAAAGTGTTCGAAGCGGATTATTCGCATTATAAAACTGAAATAAGATATGTAAGAAACAAAGTATTTGTCCTTGGCCAGAATGTTCCAGAAGATATTGAGATAGACGGTAAAGACGGGATCTGTTTTCATGTCCTCTTGACAAAAAATGATGAACCTGTCGGTACTGGAAGGATGCAGAAGGACGGACACATCGGAAGAATAGCGGTGCTTGAAGAATACAGAGGCATGGATTTCGGAACAATGATCATGCAGAAACTAGAAGAGATCGCCGTAGATAACGGTATTAAACGCACTTATCTGAATTCTCAGTGTCATGCGATCAGTTTTTATCTTAAGCTCGGTTATGAGCCTGTCGGCGATACTTTTTACGAAGCGGGAATAGAGCATATAAAAATGGTTAAGGAGTTGTGATGTTATGACCATTCTTGAGAAAATATTAAAGAAGGATACATATTACCAGTCCGACAACAGGGGAATATATCAGGACTCTGTAGCTAAAGCCACAGTGTTCTGGTTCAAGCGCAACAAACTGCACAAGTTCGATCCTTTTCTGCTTTACAGTTTTGAGGATGAAGCCGATGCCGTAAGATCGCTTCTCGATCTGGAAATAATCAAGATCGCTCAGGACACCGAAGAGCTTATATGCACAAAACCGCTGGTTTACGGGTATTATCCTGCTGAAAACGGCGGGTATGAAGTTCTTCTTTGCGGTAGAACGATAGACCGGGAACTTTTCAGAAAGGCGGAATCGTCGTTTAAACATTACAACGGCAAGAAAATAAACGACAAAGAGCCTGAAACCAAAAAAAAGCATTCGGTAATCCCGGAAACAGTCCCTGAAAAGCCGCAGAAATCATACCCCGATCCCGAGTTCGTCGAGGAAAAACAGGTTGTTAAAAACGAAAAGAATATGACCTGCAGAGTATATAAAGCTCAAAGCAGCGGTGAAGCAATTGCATTTTTGCAGAAAAAACTAATAACGAGGGATTCTCTTGTACTTATCGTAAAAACTCCCTCAGGTGGTTACGGAAGAAACTATAACGGCATTTACAAAATAAAAAAGTAGTTTTCACAAACTTATTCACAACATTTCGACATTGATCTCTACAACATGAAATTCCTTGATTTCCACTTCAGCGAACGATAAGTCTCCAACGCGATTTTAACACGATTTTAACTTTTCTGAAACATTATATTTTTTGAGAGTGTAAACCTGCTCAGCCATAAGCAAATATTAAAAATCAGATCCTGAAAGTGTTTAAACAGTATCCTGGTGCGTGATATTCTGTCAAGAAAAATTTTAACTATTTTTATTAAAAAAAATCATTACTATAAACAGTTTGTTCACAAAGAATAGTTCTTATTTTTCGTAAGTTGCGGCATATCTATCAGTTTTAACATAAGTTATTTTGTTTTTGGAAACCGAGATCTTTACAGTATCGCCGTATTTGAGTTCTGCGGAAATTATTTTTTCTGCGACAGGATCTTCGATCAGATTCTCAACAGCTCTTTTTAAAGGTCTTGCCCCATTTTCGACATCATAGAATTCGTCATATATGAAATTTTTAACCTTAGGAGTAACGATCAGATTTATATCAATGCCCGAAAGCTTTCTGCATGTGTCATCAATATGATTAGATATTATCTGAAGTACCGCATTTTCTGAAAGATGATTAAATACGAGAACTTCGTCTATTCTGTTCAGGAATTCCGGCTTAAAATATTTTTCCGCTGATTTTCTTACGGACTCTTTCATCTTGAGTTCTTTTTCTTCAAATGTAGATTTATTGCCGAATCCGATATTATCCGTTCCCGATAGCGTTTTTGTGCCGAGATTTGAAGTGAAAATGATAATAGTGTTCTTAAAATCAACTTTTCTTCCGTTCCCGTCAGTAAGAGTTCCTTCATCAAGAACCTGTAAGAGCATTCCGAAAACATCAGGATGAGCTTTTTCGATCTCGTCGAAGAGCACTACAGAATACGGGTGTCTTCTCACTTTTTCGCTGAGCTGACCGCCCTCGCCGTAGCCTACATACCCCGGGGGAGAACCTATCATTCTGGATACATTGAATTTCTCCATGTATTCGCTCATATCTATCTTGATCAGAGCCTTGTCATTTTCGAAAATTTCCTGCGCCAGGACTTTTGCCAGCTCGGTTTTACCCACGCCGGTCGGTCCCAGAAAGAGGAAAGATCCAATCGGTCTCTTTGGATCCTTAAATCCTGTTCTTGATCGTTTTACTCTTCGGATCACCGCTTCGACCGCTTCATTCTGATCTATGATTATCTTAGAAATACTCTTCGATATCCTTTTAAGCCTGTTGCTTTCCGATACTTCGAGCTTCGAGATCGGAATAGATGTCATCATCGAAATAATATCTCTTATGTTATCAACATTGATATTAAGAAATTTCTTTGAAGTTTTCTTGTGCCATATTTCTCTTTCTTTTGAGAGCTTCAGTTTCAGATTGTCGATCTTGTCTCTCAATACAGCCGCTTTTTCGAAAAGCTGTTTTTCTATGTTTATCCTGTTCTCTTTGTTCAGTTTTTCGATCATATCTTCGAGTTCAGTGATCTTTGCAGGTACTTTAACGGAAAGATGCTTTTTCGATCCGGCCTCATCAATAACATCAATAGCTTTATCCGGCAGAAATCTTTCGGTAATGTATCTTTCACTAAGCTCGGAAGCCGCAAGAAGACTCTCATCAGAATACTTAACCTTGTGATGATTTTCGTATTTGGGCTGTAAACCCTTAAGTATCTCATAAGTTTCCGAAACTGTGGGAGGATTGACTATCACTTTCTGAAATCTTCTTTCGAGCGCGCCGTCTTTCTCTATGCTTGTCCTGTATTCATCCAATGTTGTAGCTCCGATGCACTGAATCTCGCCTCTTGCCAGCGCGGGCTTGAACATATTGGACGCGTCCATTGATCCCGTTGTGCTCCCGGCACCGACCATCGTGTGTATCTCGTCAAGAAAGAGTATCGTGTTCTTGTCGTTCTCAACCTCTTTGAGCACTGCTTTTATTCTTTCCTCGAACTGGCCTCGGTATTTTGTTCCGGCAATAAGCATTCCCATATCCAGACCGAGGATCCTCTTTCCGAGCAAAGCAGTTGGAACCTTCTTTTCTATAATATTAATAGCAAGTCCTTCCACGATCGCTGTCTTCCCGGTTCCCGGTTCGCCTATCAGAATAGGATTGTTCTTCTTTCGTCTTGAAATTATCTGGATTATTCTGTCGATCTCTTCACTTCTGCCTATTACAGGATCGAGCTTTCCATCTTTTGCCATCTGTGTAATATCGTAAGAGAATGAATCTATTGAGAATTCAGGCTGCTGATCCATTTTTTCAAACGGAAGCTTTCCCGGTTTAACTCCTGCACCTGTCATTATTATCTGTTTTACTTTCTGGTAGGTGACTCCGTGGAATCTGAGAATCCTTTCGGGATATATGTTAGTTGATTTAGTAAGTGCAAGGAGGAGATGTTCTGTTCCTGTATAATTGCTGTTCAGCTCTTTAGCCTCGATCGCAGCCTGAGCGAGTATCCTGTCGCTTTCATGGCTAATAGGTATAAATCCCAGTTTAATGAGGTTCTTGTTCCTCGATAAACCGCCTTCAAGATCTTTGTGCAGAGCCGGAAGATCACAGTTAAGTTTATTCAGAATCTCGACCGCTTTTCCCTCATTCAGTCTTATAATAGAAAGTGCTATATGGGTCGGATAAACAGTATCGTGACCGGAAAGAAGAGTTATTTCCTTGGACAGATTTATCAGTTTTATCATTCTTGATGAGTAATTCGTCTCCAAAATCACGCCTCCGGCAATTTAATCATTTAACAGTTCTTCTTTTTTCTCTTTTATCTTTTCTTCGATAACTTCATCATATTTCTTATTGAACATAGATTTAATATTGTTAACGAAAGGATCCATCATCATAGATATTCTGTAGGCACCATAACCAAGCTTAGAATATACTTTTGAAGCTCTTTCTTCATCGTTGTTCAGATCAGAAGGGGTTTCAGAATCATCCTGCAATCCTGAGTATTCCTTTCCTTTTTCTATAAGGCCGTCTGTGAATCTGTCGGGAGTCACATATTTTTTTAACAGATCATCACCTCCGAAAGACCTTACAGCAAGGAAGATAACCGTAACAACAAGAAAACCCTTGATCCCTCCAAAAACAATTCCTGCGATCCTGTTTGGAAGAGAAGTAAGAACCATGTTCACCGATTTACTGACGATCATTCCTGTTATGTAGAATGCCGCAAAAATTATGAAGAAGGATGCTATTCCCACAAGAAGAAGAATTATGCCTTCCGGTTTTTCTGCCATCCTTTCAGATATAAATGTGCTTACAGGAGTATTAAAATAGAAGGCGCAGAATATTCCTGCCGCATGAAACAGCTGAACCACAAATCCCTTCCAGAAACCCACAAAGGCGAAAAAACCTATTACCGCTACAACAAAAATATCAACGAAATTCATATATTATGCCTCCTTCTTAAGCATTATTACGGTATGGAATATAAACAAAAAAGAGTGAATAGTCACTCTTTTTTGAAGTTTTGAATATAAAGGTGTGAATTTATGAGCCTCTGTTCTGCATTCTCTGAATCTTCTGCTGTTTTCTCATAGCCTGGATGCGCTCTCTTCTGTTCACCCATGTAGGCTTGTCGTATCTTTCTCTCATTCTGAGTTCTGCAAGTACGCCGCTTTTTTCGAAGGTCTTGGTAAATCTTTTCAAAGCTTTCTCGAAATGTTCACCGTCTCTTATTTTTATGTGTATCACTTAAATTCACCTCCTTTAAAGCGCGATACTTAATTTGAACTGGCAAATATAATCAAACAATTAATAAAAAGCAACCTCAATTTCATCATTTCAGCATGATCATTTTTTTAGTTTCTGAAACACCGTCAACTTCCAGACTGTAGTAATAAACGCCGCTGTTCATCTTACTTCCGTCAAAATCAACAGTATGATAACCGGCATTCTTTTTTTCATTCAAGAGTTCAGAGACAAGTTGTCCGGTTATATTGTAAACACTAAGTTTGACATCTACTGTTTTATCAAGAGCGAATCTGATCTGTGTAACAGGATTGAAAGGATTGGGATAGTTCTGATAGAGTTCGAAATCCGAAATAATTGCCGAATGGTCATTATCTATACCGGAAGCTGTTGTAAAAGCCAGTGTTTTTAAGTCTGATATGTTCCTGTCGTCAGTCACTCTCAGATTAATAAGCCAAGTTTTCTCTTCAATATTCGTCATCCCGCTAAGAACACCGTCCTCGCTTAAAACGATCCCGTACGGATAATCATTCGTAGAGAAAGCGGTTTTCAGTCCCGAGGGGTCGTTCAGGTTTGAGGTGGACGAAATAACAGCGTCAGTATTTTTTGCATTGGATATTCCCGATCCCCAGCTTATACCGGTCGTCAGATTATCGCCATAGAAGAATTCTATCCTTGAATCAGAGTAAAGAGTACAGGCGAATTCAAGATCTACTTCCGGCATATCCCACATAGAAGTTACCCATCTTACTGTAACACTGTTTTCAGTTAGGGAGTAGAATATTCCGTCTCCGTCGTCCGGATATGCCATTAGATCTGCTCCGTAAGGCGTAATAGTTCTGAAAGCCAGAATATCGCTTTCCGATCTTATGTACTCGAAACCCTCATCGAACTTGATAGATCCGTCAGTGAGAACATAAACTCTGTCGTAGAGCTCACCGTAGAACGGGAAACTGAAAGGAAGGTCTATTATCCCGTAACCGTCATCGTCATTCGTAACGCTCAGAATGCTGTCGGAAACTGAAGGGAACAGCTCTGTATTTTCAGCTTCCTGATATTCAAATATCGTGTCCCATGAATATGGTCCCAAACCATTCTCAACTGTTAGAGTGTGCGAATATAATTCTCCCGGAGCAGCATTCGGCAGGAAAAGATCTGTTATGCTTGGTGCGTCAAAATTGAAAGAAGCGCTGACAGCTGAGTAGGCGATACTGTTTTTTACTATAGTGACTCCGATTTCTGAACTGATAAATTCATTACCGGTCGCATCAGAAATCGAAAATGATGAAATACTGCCTCTTCCCGAAGCTGTTCCGTCCTCCTTATGATCAACGCACAGGAAGAATTTTGCGGGAACACCGGGTTCAACATAAGAAAGAAGGGGACTGATATCCAGACCGAATTCCAGCAGATTCCCGTCTCCCGCCATACCGTAAGTTCCGCCCTGACGGTTAAAATGAGGGAAAAGCAAAGTATGTTCAGGTTCGGCTGCAGTAGTGTCGGATGATACACCTGCATAGATCTTGAGTTCGTTCCTTTCGCCGAAATTTATACTGACCTTAGCATAAAGTGAAGGTTCAAAATCATCTCTGACCCGGATCGCGTAAACAGCATTAGTCCAGATCCCGCCTTCATCAACTGACTGAGCCAGAGTTCTGTATGCGACCCATGCTGTTCCACCTGTGTTTGACCACCCGGTTCCCCATGAATTAGCCATCAGAAGTCCGCCAACTTCCCATTCTTTCATAGGAAGAAGGTTACCTTCGTTATCGTAGTTTGAATATTTACCGTCGTAATTCAGATCCCATCGGATAGAGTCGTTATAGCCTACAAAAGTCATTGCATGATTTACGGAATTGTGCCATTTCAATATGACTTTCTGCCCTTCATTTTCTGTATTTACCGGCAGAACGCTCTGTATCCATGTTTCATTGACCCCTGCGGAAAAGCTTACTACTCCGCCATGATCAGAACCGTCACAGTAGTCGTTAAAGTACTGTTTGAGAGTTTCAAGTCCTTCAGGAGTTCCTACAGGAATTGTTTTAACTTCGACAACTCTGTTGTTCATGCCGGATTTATATTTATCGAAACCGTTCATCCAGAGTTTATGCATTGTTAAAGGGTCTGTTGATGGCCATAATCCGCCATATTCAGCTACAGTGGGGACTCCTCCGCCGTTGATTATGTCCCATCCTCCAAAATAAGTTGATCCGTTTTCTCCTGATCCGCCGTTGAGGAAATTGTATGTGTAATGAGTGGGGAACTGGTTCTCGGGCAGAGAAGCGTCCGTTCCGTTCATTGAATTCATTTCATAGGTATAAACATAGGCGACTCCGCTTGCCTGAGCGCAGCTTCCTCCCATCTGATTGAATATTGGCCTGAAATACATGAGTTCCGTATTGTTGATCTTGTACGGAAGAGTTCTTCCTGATTTTTTGTATCTTTCCGGGAGCGTTAATTTTGGTAGTGACTCTATCTTTGCCATTTCCTCCGAGTCAGGCATTTTCCATCCTCCTGCAAGCCACGGCTCACCGTTCGGGTCGGGATTCAGATTCACGAGTTCTGCATTTGTTAATGATGCAAATAATAAGATTATCGCGAGAAATTTCATCATGTGTTTTCCTGTTATATTTATATTTATCTTGTAAGGGTCTCAGGGGCTTCCTGTTTTGGAATGTCCTTTTGAGGGATCTGATTTTCAGGGACAGCTTTTTTAACTTCTTTGACTGATGGTTCCAGTATTTTCTCTACTGTCAGTTCAAAATTTTTGCCACCGCCTTTGTTGCATTTAGTTTTCACGACGATCTTGTCTCCGGCTTTCGCTTCAGGGATTTTGTAAAGAACAGACCCGTATTTCATATCATCCTGTTTTAAAAGCTTTTGTGAAATGATCTCTTTTCCGTTAAGATCAACGGTCACGGTAGAAATAAAATGACTTGCGGGGTCTTTTACGCTGTGAGCGTATTTAACATTGAGCACCTTTGTTCCGACGTTGAAGTCAGCTTTAACTTCTGCTGGTGAATGAGCGTGAACGGAAACAAAGAATGATGCTGCCATTACGATTGCGATCAGTTTATTCATGACTGGCTCCTTTTTTTAGATTCTATAATAGATAATTATTCCTGCATGCATTGTAGCGAAAACCAAAGCTGTTTTTGCTATCCTGACATGCCATTTCGGGTGCGTTCTTATGATCCTTTTACCGGTCAGAATGGCTAACAGGATCATGATGTAGGTAATGATCCCGAAAGGCATAACCAGGTCGTACAGTTCCATAAAACCTCCGTTCTTCAAGAATTGTCTTTGAAAAGCAATATAAAACAATAATCGGGAATTTACAAACGAAATCTGAAAACAAAATTCCGATTGCAATTAAACGGTCAAAATCTTATATTTAGGATTCATTTCAAACGAGGTAAAAATGTCGGAAAACATACAGAAAATATCAGTTACAGCGGTTGTAAAAGACCCGAAAGAAAAGCACATATCCGCTCATATAAAGGAATTTTTATCCATTGATGTGAGTTCAATGAAGATCATAAAAAACTTCTATATTCAGGGAGTATCAGAGTATGAAGCGGGGGAGATCGCAAAAGATATTCTCGCCTGTCCCATTACAGAAAAGTTCGTCCTGAATGACGATTTGTACCCTGATCATCAGAAAAAGATAGAGATAGCATTTCAACCCGGAGTTATGAATCCCGAGGCTGAAACAATATTCGAAGAGCTGAAGGATAAGGGTTATGAACAAGAAGCTGTAATGATCTCATACACTTACAGCTTTAAAGATGAAATTGAGGATACCGATCTGTTAACGGTCAGGGACAGAGTGCTTATGAATGCTCAGATACAGACAGAATTAAGATCTGTTCCAAAAAATCTTCTTGTCAGCCTCAAATCCGAAAAAACCGCTTTGATCCCTATCAGAGAAATGAATGACAAAGAGCTTATGGAGCTTTCCGAATACAAACTCTTTCTTAATCTTCACGAGATGCAGACAATTCAGGATTATTATAAAAAACTCGGCAGGGACGCATATGATGTCGAACTTGAGACACTGGCACAGACATGGTCGGAGCACTGCGGACACAAGACTTTCAAGGCGAAAGTTATTCTCGACGGAGTGGAAAAACGCTCGATAATCGGTCTTGTCAGGGACACTGAGAAAGAGATCGCACATCCCGATGTTATTTCAAAATTCGAGGATAATTCAGGGGTTTTCAGGTTTACTGAAGCTGACGGAGTAGAGTACGGGATCTGTATCAAGGCTGAGACGCATAATTCTCCTTCCGGACTTGATCCTTACGGCGGAGCTATGACAGGCACAGGCGGAGTATTGAGAGATATCGCAGGCACCGGAAAAGGCGCAAAGAATATTTCGTCAATAGACATATTCTGCCTCGGCGATCCGGATATGAAAATGGAAGATGTACTGCCCGGCTGCCTTCACCCTAGAAGGATACTGACCGGAGTGGTCGAAGGGGTCAGGGATTACGGCAACAGAATGGGAATTCCGACAAACAACGGATCTTTTCACTTTCACAAAGATTTCGGACCTAAACCGACAGTCATGGTGGGAGCTGACGGGATCGTACCTTTAAAATATGCGAAAAAAGGTCAGTGTAAAAAAGGTGATCTATTCGTTTCTTTCGGCGGAAAAACAGGCAAGGACGGAATTCACGGCGCAACTTTCTCATCAGCCGAGATGACTGAGAAAACGGCTAATCTCAACAGTGGTGCCGTACAGATAGGAAATCCTATTGAAGAGAAAAGAACCTTCGACTGCCTGCTTGAGCTTCGCGACATGGACATCTTCACAGCTCTGACTGATTGCGGAGCAGGGGGATATTCATCAGCTGTCGGCGAGATGGGGGAAAAGACCGGAGCGGTAGTTCATCTCGACAAAATACCTCTTAAATATCCCGGGCTCTCATCATTCGAGAAATGGATCTCTGAATCACAGGAGAGAATGGTGGCAACGGTGCCGAAAGAACACCTTTCCAAAATAGAAAAAGTGTGCAGAAAATATAATGTGGAATGGTTCGTTCTCGGTGAAGCTACGGACACTAAAAGACTCACGATATATGACGGTGGTGAACTGGTCTGCGATCTCGATATGGATTTCCTTCACGACGGGCAGCCTCTCGAGACTATTACTGCCACGACCATACCAAAAAAAGGCCTCAAGGAACCTGAATATTATGAAGAGGAAATTGACTATACGGCCGCCTTCAAGGACATAATTTCACATCTGAATGTGTGCTCCAAAGAACCGGTCATCAGACAGTACGATCACGGTGTTCAGGGAACCTGTGTTGAAGGTCCGCTGTGCGGCAGGCAGAACGACGGTCCTACGGGCGGATGTATTTTAAAACCTCTGCAAAACTCTGACGCCGCGCTCGTTTTCGGCCACGGCCTGAATCCCGTTCTGAACAGGATAGATCCTTACAAAGGAACGCTCTGGGCATATTACGAAGCTTTGAGCAATGTGATAGCTCTCGGGGGAGATCCGAAGCGTATTTTCCTCATCGAGAACCATATCTGGCCTAAACCGACAGAAATAAATCTCGCGGATCTATACAGTACAGCCGAAGCACTTTCCGAAGTGTGTAAATTCTTTAAAACGCCAATAATATCAGGAAAGGATTCTCTTTCTTCCACTTATAAGAACAAAGATATGACTATCGAAATACCTCCGGTAGTATGTATATCAGCAAGATCGGTGGTTGATGACTGGAGAAAAACTGTATCGCCTGATTTCAAAAGGTCAGGTTCGCCAATTCTTCTAGTCGGCGATTATTCTCAGGCTCAGCTGGGAGGGTCGATCTTTGCGGACAGGCTCGGTCAGCTCGGAACAGCTGTATCGGAAGTAAAAATGGAAACGGCGAAGGAAATATTCGAACTCGTTCATGAAAATATTAAGTCAGGTAATATCCTTTCAGCATCAGATGTAAGCGAGGGCGGAGCATTGATCGCAACTGCAGAGATGGCGATAGGCGGCAAAAAAGGATTCAACATGTTCGTGAATGATAAAGTTAAGACACTTTTTGCAGAAGTACCCGCTTCTTTTATAGTTGAGATGAAAGATATCGAAAGCGCCGATGAAATGATCGATACCGGTCTCGCAGTGCAGATTGGAACCACGACTACTGACTACCGCGCGGTCGTTAATGATTTCAAAGGAAAGAAGATCGATATTGACATGTATGAGATAGAGAACTGCTGGAAAGCGCCGTTCAGGAAATATTTCAGTTAAATGCTGAAAATTACAGCCATAGAAAAGGATTCGCCGGCTTTTAAGAAAGGTATTTCTAAAGGTGATCATATATTATCGGTCAACGGGAATGATGTTGATGATGCTCTGGATTTTAGTTTTTATGCTGCACAGGAGAACGCGACCTTATTGATCGCGGGGATTGCCGGACCTTATGAGGTGAGTTTTGAAGAACCCGGTTCTAACGGCATCATCGTAGAGGAAATTAAGGTCAGGCACTGCGGGAACAAATGCATTTTCTGTTTCATAGATCAGAATCCTAAGGGGCTCAGGAAAACCATTTATGTTAAGGACGAGGATTACAGGTTCTCATTTCTGTACGGCAACTATTTCACTCTGACTAACATAACTCAGAAAGAGCTCGACAAGATAATAAAAATGAGGCTAAGCCCTCTTTACATATCCGTTCACGCAACAGACGACAGCGTAAGAAAGAAACTGCTCGGTATTAAAAAGGACGACAGACTGCTCGAAAAGATCAGATTACTGACCTTGAACGGGATCGAACTTCATACTCAGGCTGTTATCTGCCCGGGAATAAATGACGGAAAAGTTCTCAAGGATACAATAGAAACATTAAGAGGATTTTATCCCGGGGTAAGGTCTCTCGCAGTTGTTCCTGTAGGACTTACGGAGCACAGGGAAAAACTTAACACCATTGAACCGGTATCTGAAAAAATGGCTCG
>JAFGUL010000069.1 GCA_016938535.1 Candidatus Delongbacteria bacterium | reverse complement strand
TCTTGGTAATTATTATTTTACGCTTGAATATATTCCCGACGGAAACTTCATTACTTTCAATCAGCTTTTTAATTCTAAAGAGACCAAGCTTGAATCCTTCTATCAGCTCTTAAGTGGTTTAAGCTACCTGCACTCTAATAATTTCATACATTACGATATTTCTCCTAATAATGTTCTTGTTAAAAAAGATTTTGACGGATTTACTGTAAAAATAACAGATTTCGGACTCACAACCCAGTTCGATACTCCAAATTTCAGCTATGCCGGAACTCTGAACTATATGTCTCCGGAGATGATAAAGGGAATCAGTACTATAGACTCAAGAAGCGATCTTTTTTCAGCCGGACTTCTGCTGGCCAACCTCCTGAATGACGAGTATGTTTACACTCCTTCTTCAACGCTGAACGAGTACTTCGACAAGAGAATCAAATTCGACGAAAAGATCGTAACGGAAAAGGTCGAAAAAATAAATGATATCGAGTTCAAAAGATTTTTAAGGAAAATGCTTGAGGTCGAACCTCTTTCAAGATACAAATCGGCGAATGAATCGATCGAGGCAATGAACAGTATTTTTCACAAAAATTTTAGTATTATAGCTTCATATGATACAAAATCAACTTTTTCGGATACAACAATATTCAGAGAAAATGAGCAGAAGACTATACTTTCGGTATTCAACTCTTCTAAGGAAAAGGTCGGGAAAAAGAATTTTATAGTTATCTCGGGAGAATCAGGTTCAGGGAAAAAGAAACTGGTCGAGGAATTCAAGGTTCACTGTCAGCTTACCAATCACGATTTCTACAAAATAGATTTTTTGGAAAAACCGGAAACAGGGAATTTTGAACCTCTTAAAAATCTTATAATTTCAATAGCAAATATTGTACGCGCAGGGGAACCTAATACCGAAATTATTGACAGACTTTTTTATCACTCAAATACGATCAAACCTTCCGAATCCGCAGAGATAGCTGCGGTGGTTAAAAACTTCATAAATGACATCTCCCCCGCCAATATGCTTGTCGTGGCTCTGAATAATATTGAATACGCGGACACTCATTCTCTGGAGTTTATCAACTATATACTGGACAATGTTTACAGGGAGATCAATCTTTTTGTTATCATCACTGTCAACCCGCGAAAGATCAAAGACAACAGAAAACTTCTTCATAACATTCTTAACGCGAAAAAGGATGAAAGAACCGCAATAAATATTCCGAATCTAAACCTTGAGCAGATAAAAAAGATAGTGAACACCTATTTCAGCAATCTTAAAGATGTTCCGGATTTTTTTTATTCCAAGCTTCAGGATGTTACGGGGAACAGTATTCAGAGACTTATAGATATTCTGAAGATGCTCTATGCCAGCAACATCATCCAGAAAACATACAGCGGATATTCATATAAAGCGTCAACCAAGTTCGAGTCGCTTCTTAACGATTTTATAAGGAACGAGATAGATTTCGTACCCGAAAACCTTTCGGCGGAACAGCTTTCCGTACTCAAGACCCTTGCAGTGTCGCTTGTGCCTCTGACCTACGATGACATATCAGGCATAAACGGTCTTGCTCCGGGAACAGTAAAGGATATTATAGACGGCCTTTATGAAAACTATTTTATCAAGACCCAGGGCGAAAACCCGTACTATTTTTCCATTACAGAGGATATTCTTAAAAGAATGATACTTAAATCGTTCAGTGATGATGAGATAAGACACTACCACAGAAAAATATCATCTGTAGTTTTCAGCAATGTATCTCAGGAAGATACTACGCGCAGACTGTACAGATTCATACACAACCTTGCGGGTCACGGAAATAAAGATATAGATATAAATAAGAAAATCGAAGTAGTTAAGAACGGCCTTCTTAAAACGAGGGACATTCCGAATCTGATCGAGCTTTACCATACGATGATCTACAAAGTATCGCTGCCTGACAACATAAAACTGAACCTCCTTTACGAGATAATTTATATAATCTTCAAACATCTTGTGCCTGAATCGAATCAGCATTTCATAGAAGAGTACAACGGCATTCTTTCAAGATACAACAATCCCTCAAATTTCAGCTTTGAAACCGATATTGTGAACCTCATAGATCTTAATTTTGCCGAGAACTTCGACACTGCTCTGGAGATTATTGACAGGAACAAATCTTTCCTTGATGACAAGAACAGAAGAACCGTAATGATAGATGCAATGGTCTATGTTATGCACCAGTCTTATAATCACAGGCATGAATACGAATACCTTGACGAACTTTTAGACTTTACTGCAAATTTACCTCAGCTTAAAAATGTTCACAAATATCTTTCCATGTACGATCTTTACAACAGAAAAGTAGAAGATTTTGAGAATAACCAGAATAAATTCGAAGAACTTCTTCTCGATGCTTTTAACGATCTGAAAAACTCTGACGAAAAAGCCTATGCGGCCAGAGCCTATCTGATCATGGGATTTCACTATGAGAAGCTTGATTATTCCGAAAAAATTGAAAGGTTCTATCACAAGGCGTTCGAGTTTTTCGAAGAGAACAGATTTCCCGTTTTTATTTTTCTTTTGAGAAACGCTTATTCAGCATATCTTGCCAAACACAACATGCTCAGAAAGGCGGTAGATGAGGCTAACAGAGCTTTTATTTTTGATGTGAATTACAGCTTCCTTTTCAGTATAATCAACCTGATCGAACAGCGCTCGCTTATAAGGATAGAGCTTGAAGACCCTGTCCAGGAGATAATAAACGACCTTGTAATGCTGATAAATATTGAGACAGGCGTCAGAAGCAGCATAGGAAAAGTCTATCAGAACATCATCAACCTGTATCATGAAGCCGGTAAGTTCAACGATAAGATGGAATATCTCACTTCCTATATCATTTCTATGAACAATCAGAAAAGAGGCGAAGATGTTGAGAGTTTAAAATTCTATATTAAAGCTTTTCTGAAAAATTATACTATCAACGAAATATTCGATTATACAAAGCAGTATCTTGCTGAAATGCACATTACCGAGGACAGGTTCCTCGATCTAATATATGAGGTAAGAGAGGAGATACAGTCCGACAAGAATTCCGGTGATGAAAAACTCACAAGCGAGCTCATCATAAGTGCGATAGAAAGAGTTACAGACGGCAAACCTGTGGATTTTGACAGGATATACTCACTCCTTGAGAATTACGATAACAACGCTCCTCTTTTCACCAGAGCCAATCTGTTCCTTTCCATGCATTTTGACAAAGATTATACAAACACTGTTAAAGCTCTCTATCAGGACATAATACTCCTTTACGGAAAAGGTTACTCCAACACAGCCCAGAAATACGCTACTTCCCTGGCAAAATACCTGTTCTATGTTAAACAGGATCACAGCACATTTCTTAATTTCACGAAACTGTCCTTAAAGATAAACGGAGAGATATTCGTGAACTCACCGCAGAAGATAAAAGATGCCATAATGAACGATTCCGATATAAAGCTCCTTAAAGATATCATCAATAATTTAAAAATGCGGTTCGGAAGAAAATGAAGCGCAAAATAGAAACACTTGTCATTCACTGCAGTGCGACCGAATACGGGAACAAAACACTTTTCAAACGATGGCACAGAAAACTCGGATGGGATGATGTGGGTTATCATTTCATCATTACGAACGCATACCCAAAGAAGAAATACTGGTATGAAAAGACCCCCGATTTCAGCGCAGACGGGAAAATTGAAACAGGCCGCTCCGTCGAAGTTCAGGGAGCGCATGTAAGGCTTCATAACGAAAATAGTATCGGTATCTGCCTCGTCGGAGACAGAACTTTTACCGGTAAACAATTCGATTCTCTCAAAAAACTCATCAAAAAGCTGTCTGCTGACTATAAAATTAAGACGATTCGTGGGCATTATGAATACGACACTGCTCAGGAGCAGGGTAAAACCTGCCCCAATATCGACATGAATTATTTAAGAAAGTTAATTTTATAATATCTCTTCATATTTGTAAACTCTGATGCACTGGTTATCACCGTCAACCAGAATTAATTTTGTTTTTATCATACTACTTCTCCTTATCTTCGTCTGAATCTTTCTTCTTAACAAACACAGCATTTGATTTGTATCCTTTATCCCAGACACTGTACTGCCACTTCCCTTTCACTTTCTTGAATGTGATCATATTCTCGATACCTGCAAGCTTTATGAATTTATTTTCTGCAACAGGGATCAATTCGCACTTTACATCTTTGTCATACCAGTAATAATACATCTTCCCTTTCTTTCGGAATATCTTTCTTTTGAGTTTTTCAGCTTCACAATACCATTCTCCGCAATATTGATCTACTTCTTTTTCTGAAAGGATATACTGTTCGTATTTTTTTAGTGCAGTCCCTGCTTTGAATAATGTCTTTGATTCCGTGATCTTTAACCTTGTTTCCTTTTTATATCTGTATATTTTAAGACTTATAGGGAATCCCAGTATTTCAAATTCATTATTTGATACCTGAAGAAGTCTTAAACCCGGCCAGAAAGTATCAAGGTAAAAATAACTGCCTTTTTTATATATTTTGAACTTCATACCTGTTCCGATATAATCTCCGTCAAACTTATGTCCCTGATACTTTAATTCGATCTCAGGATATTTTTTCAATTTAAGAAAATTCAGGATATTATCCATATAACTATTATAATCATGGTCCGAATTCTCGAACTGGATCTTTCTGAATTTATACTCATCGAAAAGTTCAAGAGTGAACTTTGTAAAATCACTCCACAACTGAATAGAAGCCTTTCTGCCTTTGATTTTTCTGTTTTTACAGTAAAGCGTTTTCTCATCGCTCTTAATGAATTCATCCGTCCATTCTCTTCCTCTATTTCTCCAGTTCCCCCTTAATGCTTTAGCAACATCATTCTGATAATAATGTATTAGAACTGGATTCAGTTCCTCAGCGATCTTCAGAATACTGTGAGAATACTGCTTCATCCGGTCCCTGTCTATGTCATTCATGAAATGAGGGAACATGAGGACATCCTGGAACAGATAGCTTTCAACGATATAAACATATTCGTCATCTTTTATCTTTTCAACGAACTTTACCCATTTCTCCGGGATCTCCTTAAATGCTCTTTCTGAATGTTCGATATCGGTTTCATCTTTTGTCTTTATCAGCTCGAATAATGGATGGTCACTTTCAACTTCATAAATCCATTTGACCTTTACCCCGTTCCTTAGCATATGCCGGTAAAGCAAATGGGTAGTTGTCGATTTTCCCGATCCGGTTATTCCGTCAACCAGAATTAGTTTTGTTTTTATCATTTTACTTTTCCCTTTTTTAAAATCACACTTATTGTTGCCTTTCTTACTAAATCAGAAACTATAGTTTATTTTTGCATAACACTGCTCGTATGTGCTTTCGTAACTATTCATTACTGAATTATCGCCTGCTGTGCTGTAGCCGGCGAAGAGATTACAGTCAGGTCTGAATTCCCATCGGAAATTCGAAAAGAAACCTATCCCGTCTATATCACCGTAATTGTTGTAACGCAATCCGTTGGTAAGTGATATATCGTTTGAGAAATTGATCGTTGTTCCGGCATTGCCGACCCAGTACTCATCATCGCAATCACAATCTTTCGGAAAGCCGTGATAGCTGAATCTGATCGCACTGATACTGTATGATGAATATTTATTTATCTTTCCGTTTGCTGATACGGACATGAAATCATAAAAATATTTATCATTTAACTCGTAGATCACCATTTCGCCGATCTCTTCGTAGAATCCAAGATTCAGGCTCTCCCATTTGCTGTAGTTCGCATTGAAAGATCCGTTAGGCACATTATACTTCGTGCCTGTAAAATTATCCTGATTGAAGTTCCCGCCGAAATTATATGATAATTTATACTGGGTATCCATCCAGAAATTCACACCTGAGCTCAAATAGCGCATTTCATGATTTGATGTGTAGAAAGATATACTGCCCCAGTTATTGAAGCCGTAGCTCTTGATGAATTCGGACGGTGACTCGTTTTTCCAGCCGAAGCTGTAGCTCGGGTAATAGAATCCCACATCGTCTGCTCTGCCCATTCCGGCTTCAAAATCCTCAGAAACGATTCCTCCGTCAAATGACCATGAGCATTGTCTGCTGTCACCATAATAGCCGGCGAACGCATTAAACCCTTTCTTGATTTCATTAACACCGTCATCAATATATGAGAAATTGAACTCGCTCCAGGCTGAATGATGCTGATTGAAATTAAATTTTGGTGCAATATGAAATACATCCGCATGATAATCTTTATTCTCCCTGTTCAGAAATGTCAGCTGCATACTCATTTTATCCAAAGTAGGCTTGTAAGCAAGGATATTAAAAAAATCATCTCTGTTGGCGACCTCTCCGTCAACTTTGATCTCTTTATCCATTGAAGATAAGATACCGTATGAACAAAATGGTGTACTTCCTGTAACTTTCAGCGCAAAATTCGGCTGCATGATATTTCTTGAATAAAACAAATTACTGCCTACGCCGAATGCATCGAGATCCTCATTGAAGAAATACCGGTTCTCAGAATAATACGGAGCATAACGCATATTGAATGTGTTTTGAGCAAAATCCAAAGGTGCGTCCGAAAAGTCGGGATTAACACTTAACTTTGCCTTGACCGCATTATTAGGGTTGTAGGAAAAATCAAAACCTAAATTATCAAGATCTTTCAATTTGTTCTTATCAGTATCATATGAAGGATCAGCTGAAAATTCATTGTTCTTTATGTCATATTTTTTCAGATAATAGGGCCTGAACAGGATATTACTGTTATGAGCGATCTTTTCTCTTATCACGATGTCTTCGGCAAGTCTGAAATAATCTTTCCCGAGATTTATCCTCAAATAAGGAGAAATATAAAATATATTGTGATACTTATCGTATCTCGAAAGAATGATCTTCCAGTTATACGGCTCCTCTCCCTGAAAACGCAGGTCCTTGAAAGGAACTTCCATATCGCATGTCCACAATTTATCCGTTACTTCATTTTTGTAGGTATAACCGCTGTTCCATCCTCCGTCAATATTCATATCCTCGCTTCTGATACCGTCTGTTCTTCCGCCCAGAGGATAGGCATAAAAAACGTAAGCATAGCATTTATTAGCGTCAGTAATGACCTGCAGACGAACAAAGTTCTCAGTGGAAAAATCATCTCTTTTCCTGAAACTGCTCTCACCGAAAGTTGAATCGATCTCAGCTTCCCAATGCATGAATAATTTCTCCCCGTTGTGCCAGAACCAGGCGTTATTTTCCTGCTCGCATTTAAGGGAGTCATCATTGTCGCCGTTATAAAAACCGGTGCATAAGTTCTCATCTGTAATAACCGGTTGTTCTGAAAAAGGTATAGTGAATGCACCCAGCCAGTGACAGGTTATCAGCAGAAGTAGCACTATTTTAATTTTTAAATTTTTATTTAACATTAATTTTCCTGTTTTACTTTTCTTTAACCCTTCACGCACTTCATCGAGAAAGTGAATGGGATATCGACTCCTTCCAGTTTTTTTTATTTGTATCAAAATATTTATTCATTTTCATTATCCTTTTACGTTATTATTCAGCAGTTATTAGAAAAAATCCCGGATAGGCAAAACCTCCCGAAAGTTTTTCAGGATGAGTTTGTGCGTGACCGATATTCTGTATATAGTATTTGTTGCGCATAATATAGCGATTCGTGAAAAATTACGCAAGAATTATTTTCGCAATTTGAATTAAGGCAGTTTATGAGCATCCAGTTCGTAAAGTACGTCGCAGCCCTCATACTTGAAACCGAGCAGTTTGCTGGTGCGTTTCGACCCGAAGTTGTTAGGGATGTGTCTCCGTTACGATCGCGGTTATCCTGTTCCCGAAGTCCTTTGTGATCCTGAAAAAATTCTCGGCTTTCATCCACTTGGCTATTCCCCTGTGCCTGTATTCTGGGAGTGTTCCGGTCATGTACTGGTAAGGGTACTGCGGATACTTTTTACTGATAAAAATATTGGTCATTCCCACAAGTTCATTCTTCCCGTTGAACGCAAGTATCCTGTATGATGTCACTTCTTCTTTCTTTTCTTTTTTTTCTCTTTCCGCCATATTTTTCGGATCAATAAAAGTATTGAAATAATTCGGTTTCGGCATGTCCTCCATCAGAAAAGTGAAAAGAGCGCAGTACTCTTTTATCAGCTTCTTAGGCAGAGTCGTAAAGAATTTCAGCCGGATGTCCGGATTTGCTGCCGGCAGCTCTTTTAACCACTTTCTCATCTCTTTTTTATTCGCCTCTTTCGGCGGAAGGTTCATTCTGATCGTGTATTCTCCGAGTTTTCCATTGAGTTTAAGAGCGATCTCTCTGAAAGTATCATTAAATGTTTTGAACAGTATTATGCCGTCCCTTTCCTTATCAAAATATTTTTTTATCTGTCCGGATATAATGCAGACGATCTCATCATCAGCTGAAGTATGGACGGAATTATAAAAAACCTCGAGGTGATTTTTTCTTGACCCAGACGGGTCAGAGGAGATTAAAAAATAACCGCTGAACTCATTCCCGTTTTGAATCAGGCTGATGCAATGCATATTCTTATCGGTTTTGAATGACTCCGTGATGGACTCTTTCAGATGCTGCCAGCTCAGGAATGGTGTTTTCGAACCCGGTCTTTCGTTGAGCTGTATCCTCATGTCGAAATATTTTTTCCATACTCCGTCGGATATTCTCTTAACGTTTTTTGATGTCAGTTCTTTTAACTTATACTTCATACTGATTCTCCTTAAATATTATCGGATCATGCCCTTGCGAACAAAATTGCGCAGGCCCTGGCGTCGGAAAGGGCATTGTGGTGGTCCAGCTCGATCCCGAGCGCAATGCAGCAGTTGCTTAGCCCCGCCTGGCGAAATCCTTTCCTGCGGTATATCTTAACGGTGCACTCCCATCTGTCGCTAACATTCAGATCAGAATAATCTATTCCGTATTCCGCCATGGTCTTTTTAAGCGCGTTCCGGTCGAATGATTCGTTATGCGCCACAACGGTCCGTCCGGTCAGCCTTTTCTTTATCTCGGGGTATATCTCATCGAAATACGGCGAATCCCAGGTATCCTCTTCAGTGATCCCGTGTACACGGGTGTTGTACCAGTTGTATTCGTTACCGGGCGGCTGTATCAGCGCATGATATTCATCAACTATTATCCCGTTCTCGACCGTCACTATACCGACCGAGCAGATAGAAGTCCATTTCGGGTTTGCCGTCTCAAAATCTATTGCTACAAATGAAATATTTTTCAACATCTTTTCCTTAATGTTACATCGCAATAATATAAGTTATTCCGTACTCATAATCAACATTCGTATCGAGATCTCTTTCAACCTCCTACGCCGTCTTCAAGTATAAGAAAGTGAATTAAACTAATTTTCTAATAATATTTAAAAATTGTTACTTCTATACTTTTTACTTATATTATGGACTTGATCTTTCAACAATGATGGAGGTAAGATATGCCGGCTTCTTTAGACAAACTTACAATAAAAGGGTTTAAATCAATCAAGAATCTTGAGGATTTTGAGCTTACAAATCTGAATGTCCTCATCGGAGGAAATGGAGCAGGTAAAAGTAATTTTATTGATTTCTTCAGATTATTACGCGCTATGATGGAACTTTCTCTGCCGGGAATGGATCATTCGAGTCTGTCTACATTTGAGGGTGTCATAAATTTTGTGTAAATGGTATTTTCTCTCATCTAACATAATTCTCCAGTCTTTCAGGAAACATAATGTTCAACTGTG
>JAFGUL010000068.1 GCA_016938535.1 Candidatus Delongbacteria bacterium | reverse complement strand
GATTTTATTTTCGATAAAATATTTAAATATCTTGTCCTGCAAGCCGGTTTTGTTCGTGCACCATAACGGAGCGATGAGGTCTTTTTTCGGAGCGTCTGCGTAAAGCCTGTGAATAACTATGTCCTTTTTGAGGTGTGATACTAGTAATCCGAGCCTGCGGAAATATTCTGTTTCGGTAAGGACTTCAGGTGCATTGTTTTCAAGGTACAGTTCTTCGAGCCGGGAATTTTTCAGGATCATAAGCTGATGTATCTTAAGTCCTGTAATTTTTGAGTTGTTCAGGAATCGTGCAAGTTCAACAATTCCCGCATCAGTCTCGCTCGGCAGGCCGAGAATGATGTGCGCCGCCGTTTCGAATCCGTATGAGGAGACAAGTTCGACGGCGGATGAGAACTGTTTTACGGTGTGCCCGCGGCCGATCCAGTGAAGATCTTTTTCGTTGATCGTCTGGAGCCCGAGCTCGACCGTTACATCAGTGTTGAGCGACTTCAGGATGTCAAGCTCAAATTTTGTGACAACATCCGGCCGCGTCGAGACCGATATCCCGACAATGTCGGGATGTTTTACCGCATTGCGGTAGAGTTCTTCAAGGTAGTTCAGCCTGTCTTTCACTCCGTGCGCCGGATAAGTCGAGGAATAGTCCTGAAAATAAGCTATGAAAGCTTCGGCTCCATTTCGTTCCTTGAGGTAATTTATATGATCTTCGATATTACTGTCAGCCTCAAGATCCTTTAAAGGTTCGAGTGCTTTCATATTGCAGTAAACGCAGCCTTCGCTTCCCACAGTTCCGTCAAGATTGGGGCAGGTAAAATCCCCGTGAAAGTTAAGCTTATAAACTTTTTTCCCGAATTTATTCTTCCAGTGATCGCCTACCCTGTTCATAATGTCAGAATAATTCATTACTGAAGTCTGCGGTTGAGATTAAATGATATTCCGGGAA
Source organism: Candidatus Delongbacteria bacterium (assembly GCA_016938535.1). The sequence continues at coordinate 19,644 of JAFGUL010000068.1, read as the reverse complement.
ATTTCGAAGCGTCTTTCTTTATCATTTCGAATTTTGTAATAATATCGGATTCGTCTGAAAGATCGATGATTATCTCATGAACTTTAAGAAATGAAAGATCCGTTCCCAACGCTGAAAAATATTCCTCTGAAGTAAAAACACTGATATCGTTGAATTTCGTCACAGAAAATCTCAGTCCTTCTCTGTCTGTAAATACAGAACCTTCGCTAAATTCTTCCGACGATGCTCTTGTATAGAATAGCGGCACCTTTGAAAAGATCGTCATCCGTAATGGCAGGGGAGAGGCCTTAAGTCCGTCGAGGGTTTCAATATCTGCTTCAAGGGGAATGTGGGCGGAAGCCAGTCCGAGTTCTTTGAGCTGTTTTACTGCGAGAAAATTGTATGGTGAAAGACCGGGTCCGCAGTCTATCTTTTTAGATGTTCCTTTAAGCAGTTTCAGATGCCCTATGTCATTAGCTTCATAAGAGATATTGTTCGTGTGTTCAAGAGATGTAATTATCTTTCTGATATCCTCAAGCTCACTCTCGAAAAGTATCGGGAAAAGAGATATCTCTACTCTTGTTCTGTTGCTCAGCTCCTTTATCCGTTCCACATGCTCAGAATTAACTCCGGTAACTATGACTTTTTTTATTCCGGAATCCCTTAAATGATCGCGGATCTGTTCAATATCCGATACATTGATCTTTATGATATTGGCATTTTCAAATTTGACAGGGATCGAGTTCTTCGGATCAGATTCAGGGTTTTTAAGCACATGATCGAGCTTATGAGGGATTTTAATGCTTTTTAAAAATTTACTTTCTCTTCTGCTGAGGGGTGCTATGACAGAACCAAGTTCGGAAACAATATTTTTCAACTGTGATTTAGCCACGAGAATATCTTCATCAAGAATAAATTTTCCAAGGAACAGGTTCCCAAAGGAAAGGTCACGAATTCGGTATTCGAGTTCAGACAAAGAGATTCCGCGGTTTTCGTTCTTCAGCTGCTTCATTTTAATTTCAAGCTGAGTATTTGCTATATCTGTCAGGATCTCGATTTTTATTTTATCACCCGATGTGATCTTAAGGTCATATTTATTCTGCCCGATAGTCTTATTTTCAGGCTGTTTATTTTCTGAAGTAACCGAGCCGAAATTCTTTACTGCAATAAGGTCACTTACACTTCCGTAAAAACCCTCAGCCTGTTCTCTTCCGGAGAAATTTGAAGCATCAGATCCTTTGCTTTGGGTTCCGTCGAGCAGGTCCCGGTAATATTTTGTTATTTCAGCAACCCATTCTGCACTCTTAAGCCTGCCTTCGATTTTAAGCGCAGAAACGCCGAGTTCAGAGAGTTCACTGATCCTTGATGAAAGGTTGAGATCTTTCATTGAAAAGAACGAAGAAGCATCTTCAGTTCCTTCTCTGGTGAACCTGAACCTGCACGGAGCCTGACATGCGCCTCTGTTGGCCGATCTTCCCCCGAACCATGACGACATCAGACACTTTCCCGAGAATGAAAAGCACATTGAACCCTGAACGAAAACCTCAGCTTTAGGAAAATACGGCCTGACCAGCACGCTGATCTCCTTATTATTAAGTTCGCGCGCGAGGACCACCCTTGACGCACCAAGGTTTTCAGCCATGCTCATCGCTGCAGAATTCGCGATACCGAACTGCGTGCTTAAGTGATATTCAAAAGGAGGAAAATAATTGGAGAGCATATAGATCAGTGCCATATCCTTTATTATGACGGCATCGGCTTTTGATCCTATTAGCAGTTCAAGTATCCGGGCTGCTTCTTCAAGTTCTGAGGTCTTAAGATCAATATTGAGAGTTATGTATATTTTTACGGATTTGGAGTGAGCATGACTAATTACTTCGGCGATGTCGTCAAAACGAAAGTTTCTCGCAGGTTTTCTTGCGTTGAACATACTAAGACCCAGATATACAGCCTCAGCTCCGTTCTCTACTGCAGCATATAACGCCTCACGGTTGCCCGCAGGAGACATGAGTTCAGGTTTCATTTTACTGAAATTTTAAATTTTACAAGAACCTGATTTTTTTCGACAGTATCACCTTCTTTGACCATCACATCGATGACTGTAATATCAAAGTCAAGGATCATCTCATTTATCATTTTCATCGCTTCAAAAGTCAGAATTATCGAACCTGCTTTTATCTTCCTGCCTTTTTCGGCAAATATCTTTACTATCTGACCGGGAATAAAAGCTTTGATCTCTTTCTTCTTTATCTCGGGCGGTGAATACTTGTTAAGCGTGTATTTCTTCGTATATGTTGTGTGATATTCGGCATCATCTATCTTTAATATATCGTCCATCATAGCCTCACAATTAATTTTTACAGCGGTATTGAATCGTGCTTATGCTGTTTTATCGTAATTTCCTTGTCTTTTGCGATATCGAAAGATGTAATGATCTTCTCCCTTGTTTCTTCGGGAGTTATCACCGCATCAACATAAGCTTTTGACGCCGCGTTATAAGGATTGGAGTATTTTTCTTTGTATTCGTTGATCTTAGCCTGTCTTGTTTTCTCAGGGTCTTTGGATTCCGCGATCTCTTTGGCAAAAATTATGTTGCATGCGCCCTCGGGACCCATCACGGCTATCTCTGCTGTCGGCCATGCGTAAACAAAATCGGTTCTGAGGTGTTTGGAAGCCATTGCGATGTATCCGCCGCCGTAAGCTTTACGGATTATGACAGTAACAGTTGGAACGGTAGCTTCAGAGTAGGCAAAAAGCAGTTTTGCGCCGTGTCGGATGACCCCGTAATGTTCCTGATCTATGCCGGGCAGGTAACCGGGAAGGTCAACCAGTGTCAGGATCGGGATTCCGAAGGAGTCGCAGAATCTGACGAATCTTGCGGCTTTGTCGCTGGAATCAACATCAAGAACGCCTGCCATATATTTCGGATTGTTCGCGACTATACCTACAGGTTTACCGTTCATTCTCGCAAAACCCACTGTGATATTAGGAGCGAAAAGTTTCTGGACTTCAAAGAAGAAAGAGTCGTCAACGAGTATCTCTATCAGTTCCTTGATATCATATGAAAGTTTTGTATCTTCGGGGATTATGTCTTCGATCCTCTTTTTGATCTTCGGAGGTTTCGGTTTCGATTCAGGCAGAGGTTTATTCCATGCTGAAGGTAGGAAACTGAGAAGTGTCTTTATCTGTTTTAATGTTTCAACTTCAGATTCAGCGAAGAAATGAGCATTACCTGTTATTTCGTTATGAACTCTCGCTCCGCCCAGGCTTTCGGGATCGATCTTTTCCCTTAAAACAGATTCGATCACTTTCGGACCGGTTATGAACATCTGTGAAAGCTTGTTCACCATGAAAACAAAATCGGTAATAGCAGGCGAGTAAACCGCTCCGCCCGCGCAGGGTCCCATTATGACCGAAAGCTGAGGTATCTTTCCGCTGTTTATAGTGTTCCTGTAAAAGATCTCGCCGTAACCTGCCAGAGAATCTACGCCTTCCTGTATCCTTGCGCCGCCGGAATCGTTAATTCCAATGATCGGAATACCCATTTTTGATGCAATGTCCATAACTTTGGTGATCTTGGCAGCATGCATTCTTCCTAGCGATCCGCCTGCAACTGTAAAGTCCTGTGCAAAAACACATACAGGCCGGCCGTCAATTTTTCCGAAACCCGTAATTACACCGTCACCGGCAAGTTTCTGTTTATCTAAACCGAAGTCTCTTCCCTGGTGTTCAACGAAAAGATCAACCTCATTAAATGTATTTTTATCAAGAAGCTGTTCGATCCTTTCCCGGGCCGTCATCAAGCCTCTTTCTTTCCTTTTATTAATCTTGTCGTCGCCGCCGCCTTTTTTCAGCAGTCCGACTTTAGCGAGCAGCTGATTTACTTTATCGAGCATTGATCCCTCCGTGTCTTTTTTTGTAATTTAAGCCAAATTTTCAATAAATGCAATTAAATATTGAACATGCCGATTTTGTCGAAAAAAGTCTTGACATTAAAAATCAATAATCATATATTTGGCGTCACTGCGGGTATGGTGGAACTGGCAGACACGCCAGACTTAGGATCTGGTGCCTTTCGGTGTGGGGGTTCGAATCCCTTTACCCGCACAAAAAACGGTCGACAGACCGTTTTTTTGTTTTGTAAATAACAGAATAACCGTTTAAAATTTTATAAGATTTTACTTGACGGCAGCGAATAACATTGGTATATTTGTTACAAAAAGAGTAGTGTTGTGAAATGAGTAACGACACTTGTAATAGAAATTAACAAAAAGAGGCGGAAAATGTACAATATCGACAGATTCATGGCAGAGCTCGAAAGAAAAAATCCCGCACAGCCGGAATTTATTCAGGCAGCAAGAGAAGTTGTTGAGTCAGTTATCGACATGGTCAATGAAAATCCTGCTTATCTTAAAGCAAGAATTCTTGACAGAATAACTGAGCCGGACAGAGTATTCATGTTCAAAGTTGAATGGGAAGACGATAACGGTGATGTTCAGGTAAACAAAGGTTACAGAGTTCAGTTCAACAACGCGATCGGTCCCTACAAAGGCGGACTGAGATTTCACCCGAGCGTAACACTTGGCGGACTTAAATTCCTCGGTTTTGAGCAGATATTCAAAAACTCTCTGACAACTCTCCCAATGGGCGGAGGTAAAGGCGGTTCAGACTTCAACCCGAAAGGAAAATCTGACAATGAGATCTTAAGATTCTGCCGTTCTTTTATGACAGAACTTCAGAAATATATCGGTCCTGAAACTGATGTGCCTGCAGGCGATATAGGCGTCGGCGGAAGAGAGATCGGTTTTATGTACGGACAGTACAAAAGACTCAGAGACGAGAACACCGGTGTTCTTACAGGTAAAGGCCTGAACTGGGGCGGATCGCTGATCAGACCTGAAGCTACAGGATTCGGCGCGGTTTATTACGCTGATGAAATGCTGAGACACAACAAAGAACTGATGAACGGAAAGACAGTAGCTTGTTCAGGTTTCGGGAATGTAACATGGGGAACTGCTATTAAAGCAACTGAACTCGGAGCAAAAGTCATTACTATTTCCGGTCCTGACGGATACATTCTTGACGAGGAAGGAGTTAATACACAGGAAAAATTCAACTATCTGCTCGAACTCAGGGCATCAAATAACGACATCGTAGCTCCTTACGCTCAGAAATTCCCGAACGCAAAATTCTTCGCAGGTCAAAAACCATGGGGAGTTAAATGCGACATGGCATATCCCTGCGCAATTCAGAACGAGCTTAACGGCGATGACGCAAAAATGCTTATCAAGAACGGATGTAAATATGTGATAGAGACTTCGAACATGGGATGTACTGCAGACGCTGTAGAAGCTTTCCTTCACGCCAAGATCGCTTTCGCTCCCGGAAAAGCCGCAAACGCGGGTGGAGTGGCAACTTCAGGACTTGAAATGAGCCAGAATTCTATGAAATTCTCATGGTCAAAAGAAGAAGTTGACGAAAAACTTAAGACTATCATGAAAAATATTCACGATGCAGGTTTGAAATACGGTCTTCAGCCTGACGGATTCGTGAACTATGTTAAAGGTTCGAACATAGCCGGCTTCAAAAAAGTTGCCGATGCAATGATCGATCTCGGATACTAGGATCTCTCATAATACCCTCCTCAAAAGAAAAGGGCCGGTTCAATATTTTGCCGGCCTTTTTTAATTTGCAAAAAATAATAATTTCAGATATATTTCACGCGTCATAAAATGCGCTTAAAACAGGAGGACGCGGAATGGATAAAAAATCAAAACAATTCTTATACTCACTTCTCAAAACACCTTCACCTTCGGGCTACGAGAACGATATTCAGAAACTATGGCTGGAATATACCAAACAGTTCGCTGACGGCACCGATACCGATAGCGGCGGAAATGCGATCGCCTTTCTTAACCCTGAATCAGATTTTAAGATCATGCTGGCCGGCCATTGCGACGAGATCGGTTTTGTGGTGAACAGAATAGATGACAGGGGTTTTGTCTTTTTCGGACCTGTAGGCGGTATCAGTCACAAAGTCGCACCGGGACTGACCGTAGAGATACTGGGCAGTAGATCTGTTATTCCCGGAGTGATCGGAGTTAATGCCGAGCATCACGGAGGACTAAGCGAAAAATTCGCTTTTGAGGATCTCTACTTCGACTGCGGATTTAAAGACAAGAAAGAAGCGGAAAAACATGTAAGGATAGGTGATTTTGCAGTTTACAGATCAGAGATCACCGAGCTGAAGAACGGAATTCTTTCATCCAAGGGTCTGGATAACAAGACGGGAAGTTTTATTGTCGCGGAAGTTATCAGAAAACTCAGCGGCAGGAAACTCAAAGCGGGAGTTTATTCAGTCAGCACTACAGGAGAAGAGATCGGACTTCAGGGAGCTTATTTCGCTTCATGTAAAATAAAACCGCACATTGCTTTCGCCTGTGATGTCACATGGGCTACCGATTATCCCGGAGTGAACAACGCAAAACATGGTGATTACAGCATAAACGGAGGTCCAGTTCTCGCAAAAGGCGCTCCGGTGAACAGGAAAATGAATGAAATGCTTGAAGCTTCCGCCGGAAAGCTGAAAATGAAAGTTCAGTTCGAAGTTACCGCAAAGGTAACAGGAACCGACGCGGACAGGATAAGGTTCACGAACGGAGGCGTTCCGGTTGCTCTCGTATCTCTGCCGATAAGGTATATGCATTCGCCGGTTGAAACAGTCAGCCTGAAGACAATAGACGAGATCACCGAACTTCTCTGCGAGTTTATTTTAAGCCTCACCGGAAAGGAAAATTTTAAACCTCTCGGATAGATTATGGAAGAAAACGGAGTAAGGATAGATATTTGGCTCAAAGCTGCAAGATTTTTCAAACAGAGAGAAAGAGCGGCCGAGGCGGTAGAAAGCGGAAAGGTCAGGCTTAACGGAGAGCGGACCAAGCCTGGCAAACAGGTTAAGCCGGGAGACGAACTGACGATAAAAAGAGACACGAAATATATCAAATATAAAGTCAGAAAGCTTGCATTTAAATCATTGCCGGCTTCTGAAGCCAAAGAACTCTACGAGGAATCAGAAAAGCCTGAACCGTCAAAAGAAATGTCGGAACTGGCAAAACTTATTGAAGAACAGAGTGAGCTTAACGGAGGTATTGAAAAACCTAAGGGTAAGCCTAGTAAAAAGGACAGAAGAATACTGAATAAATACAAGTACATGGTCAAATGATAAAGATCCGAGACCTCAAAAAAGAATTTAAAGATACAGGATTCTGTATCGAATGCAGAAATCTTGATGTAACAGACGGCTGTTCAATCGGAATTTACGGTGATACCGGGTCAGGGAAAACACTTTTCAGCATGTTGTTGTCGGGTGTGATAAAGAATTATTCAGGTTCTGTAATGATCGACATCACCGAGCTCAAGAACACTTTCAGGAAAAAAATCGGATATGTTCCTTTCGGCAATATTCTTTATCCTGCTCTTACAGTAGGGGAGATGTCTAAATTCATGATGGAACAGTATAAGATCAAAAAAACTGAGCTTGATCTGAAAATTCAATGGTTCGATCAGTTCTTTATGATCAGCGAACTTCTTGAAAGGAAGATATCGACCCTTTCATCCGGACAGCTTCAGTTTGTTAAATTGTTTAATGCGCTGATCCATTCGCCTTCAGTGCTAATAATAGACGAACCTTTCAACGGTCCCGGGAGTTCTGCTGTCGGAGCTTTCAGATCGCTGCTGTCAGATCTGAAGGAAAGAAATGTCAGTGTGATCGCTTTTTCTGCCCACAAAGAAATGATCGGAATGGTCACTGATTCAACTGTAAATATAATTAACGGCAAGATCGAATAGATGAATTCGGGTGTTTTGAAGAAAGATCTCAAAGTTTTTTTCAGAAATAAAACCGTTCTGGTATCTTTATCAGTTTTACTTGCGCTGGAATTTTTTCTCGCTTTTTATTCTGCAGGCATAGTTTCAGAGGGATCGGGCGGAAGATCGCTTCAGTTCTATTTTATGCAGAACCATCTGATAATTTTCTTCTTTCCGGTATTATCGGTTAATATACTCGTACTTGCATTTTCACTAACTTCCGAAAAAAATGATCTGATGCTCGCAAAAATGCTGCCTTACGGGGAAAGGTCGTTCATCAGGTCAAAGGCGGCTTTGTCTTCGATTGTCTCCTCTTTTCTCGGGTTTATTTATATTTTTGCCGTGATCTATGCAGGAAAGATGACTGTTTTCACCGAACTTGATTTTTTGTCGTTCCTGATCTTTTACCTTTTGTTTTCGGTTATATCGATTTCAGGATTTTCAATTTATTACGCAGTAACATTTTATGACAGAGAGAATAATTTCGAACCCGATATTAAAGGCATATTCGGTCTCATGTTCTTTCTGACGCTACTGGTCGTATCGTCATACGGACTTCTCGTAAGAAATCTCAGAGCATATTTTGAATTTGTAACAGGTTTCAGTCAGTATTACCCCAACAAAATTTTAATAATTTCCCTTCTATGCGTATTTTCATTTCTGATATTCACAAGGATAATGCTTAACAGGGCGGAAAGGATTTATGAAACAAAATGAACCGATTTACGAACAAACAGAATTTTAATTAGTTAACTAATGCTGATAAATAAAAGATCAATACTTACAGAATGCGGGAAAAAAGCTTGAACATAGCAAATAAAATATTATTGTTGATAATAATAGCATCAATTTCAGTTGCAGCTCAGCAGAGATCTAGGTCTGTTACTCAGGACAGAGCTTCGATCGAGCAGAGAAACATCGAAAGGCAGCTGATATATGCGTCTTCTCTCGAAAGCAGGGGAAATGCGGCGATGAGCTATAATATTTACAAGCAGCTTGCCGAAAAATATCCTCAAGATATAAGGATCATCAGAGGTTATCTCGAAATATCTCTTAAAACACAAAAGATCAAAGAATGCGAAACGAGGCTGAAAGAGACCGCCCTGAAATACAGTGTTCCTGAAAAATATATTGATCCTGATAATGGAAAAGAGGCTTTTCCGGTACTGATGCAGGGAATACTGGCTGAATTTTTTCTGAGAACGGGTAGAGATCAGCAGGCTTACATGGTATTAGACGGACTCAAGAAAGCAAATACTTCCGAAAATTTTATATCTGAGGTTAAGGCCGGTGCATTTATGAACGCGGGGCTCAATTCAAACGCAGAGAAGATATTTTTGGATTTGAGGAAAGAATTAAAATCTGAAGAACTGTATTCTGAAGAACTTTACAGGATATATCTGTCAGATAACAGGATCACGAAAGCAGCCCGGGAGATATTTAAACTCATTTCAAAAAACAAGGATCCGGAAAATCCCGATGATCCTGACGGATCGGATGTTAAAGCCGAACTTTTCAGACTCTTCGAACAGGAAGAATACACAGACAGTATCCTTCAAACTGCAAAAAGATCAGTTCCCGACAGTGAGATATTATCGGAACTTTACTATAACAGAGGCGAGTATGAGCTTTCTTATCAGACTCTAAAGGGATCAGGATCGGGAAAATCGGTTGAGTTTCTTGCGGCAGGATTTGCTTTCTCGCTCTATCAGGAAAAAAACTACAAAGAAGCATCAGGATTTTTTGAAATAGCATATCCGAATGAAAGATTTAATAATGACAGAGAATTTATTGAACATTACTCATTAAGCCTTGCGAGATCATCGAGGAAGAAAGAGGCTGAAGAGCTTGTAAAGAACAGCAATGTAAGATTCAGAGAACTGATGCTCGCGGGATTGTATCACAATGAACTGAAAGAATTTGAAAAGGCTGACGAACTGTACTCGAAACATCTGACCTCGAATAAGAACCATTCCCCTTACTGGCATGATTATATTGACCTCAAGATCGCCCGCAGGGACTTTAACGGCGCGAAAAAGCTGCTCAAGAGGGTTTTTGACGAACAGATAATAGAAATACTTACAAATGTAACTTTTTACGAATTTATGCATAAAGATGCCCTGCTTGAACTTCTTTCAGGCGACTATGGCATGTTCAGAGAGAAGGCTGATCAGATGATAAGAGATACTCAGACCTCGGATTACGATAACGATCTTTTGAAGGTTATGACCGATATGAGTGTTTTTGAAAGTGACGAAAAACTGAGCGAAGCTTATGAAGAAATACTCGTTTACAGGATCAACAAGAATGCAAGTCTGAAAGAGATCGGCATTGATTTTAGAGAGATGGAAGGGAATTCCAAAAAAAAGCTCGCTGCCGAACTGCAGTTCGAGTATTATAGGGCAGCAAATGACACTTCGGCAATAATAAGTCTGTTTCAATCGGTAATAACTGAAGGAATACTCGATAATTCTTTAGCAAGACATTATATTGATCTTGCTTCGGGAACAAAACTGACAGAAGAGATGAAAGATATTCTTTTCTCAATACTAAAAAGTTCAATAGACGAATCTTTAAAATCCGAAGCGAGAGAAGTTTTAAGGGGGAAAGATATTTCTTGAAATTACAGACTGCATTTCATACTCTGCTTTTCCTCTTTGTGATCTTTACGGGATCTTTTACAGAGTCCTGTGCATCAGAGTCTTTTTCGGTCAGAATATTGGATGATGTTTCGGGCACTGCGGATGTTTTTCCTGAAACAGCTTTAAATTTCATGGCTAAATTCAAAAGGGATTCTGTGCTTTTTGAAGTGGATTCGAGATATTTGACCAAAGGAGTAGAAAAAGATTCAACTTTCCAGTACGCGATAATATATCACAGAATGTTCGGAGAGGATATTAAACCCGCCCGTGTACTTAAGATGACTGACTATATTACTCTCAAATCCGAATACGAACAAAAGCAGTTGTGGCTAAATTCTGTAGCTAAAAATCTCGGGATAGAGTTCTCAACACTTTCAGGCGGCGGGGGAGATATTGTCTTGGATATACCTTTCAAGATAAAATCACGGACATTCCACAGGGTTTTCGGTGGAGACAACATAGGATTGAGAGTCAGAGGTTCGCTTTCTATCAGCATCATCGGTCAGAAAAGTTACACGGATCTTCCTAATGTTGACAATACAAGCTTTGATTTTACACTCGATCAGACACAGAATATCTCCATAAGAGGTAAAGTAGGAACAAAAGTTGATGTTGATATTGCTCAGAATACCGAATCATTCGATTTTGAAAATTCACTCAAAATAACTTATACCGGCGAAAGCGACGAGATCATTCAGAAAATGGAAGCGGGAAACATAGGGTTGAGCCTTCCGGGAACGAGATTCGTGAGCTTCAGTGGGGTCAACAAGGGACTTTTCGGTCTCAAAACAGAGACAAAGGTAGGGAAGCTCAAATCAACCTCAATAGCGTCTTTCGAAAAAGGAAAGAAGAACCAGATCGAAATCAAAGGCGGTGTCAGGGAGCAGGAAAAAACAAAAAACGCCAAAGACTACTTGCGGTATAAGTATTTCTATATAGAACCAATGTTCAAAGACAATATGGCCAGCCCGGAAAACTACGACAGGATAAAAGAGCACAGACCTCTTGTGGCTCTACCATACAAGATCAAGAATTATTCGCTAGAACTTTATATTACAAGAACAGAAACCGGCGTTCAGAGAAAAGCCGACATTTATATTGATTATCTGAACCCGACAGACACTATTTCCGGATATCCGAATCTCTATAAAGAGAATTTGAATGTAAAACTGATCGAGGAAGATCAGTATGAGATCAACCATGAACTGGGTTATGTCAGGCTTAAATCTTTATATCTTTCAGGATCAGATATACTTGCTGTAAGATATGTTAAGCAGAATGTTGTTAATCTTGGTGATGAAATTGAGATAGGAAGTATTGATTCAGCTCAGACGAAGCTTGAACTTCAGATACTCGCAGAATACGATCAGGAACAGAGCGATCCGTGGTTCGATCTAGAGTGGAAAAATGTTTACTCTCTCGACGGAGTTGACATCAGCAGGGACGGTTTCAAGCTTACAATACAGAGGAATACGCCCGAAGGTCTTAAGACTGAAGAATACGACAGCGATAATGTTACAAAACCCTATCTTTTCTGGTATGATGTCAGTGATCCTGAAGTAAGTGATAAGGTAGATCTCGGTTTTCTGAATTCAGCTAACGGGGAATTTATATTTCCGAACCAGACCCCGTTCATGCCCGATGATAACAGTATTATATTCGATTACTATGATTCGATAATGGCAGACAGTTTATTTTCCGATCCGAATATTTATACAGACAAATATTACACTTCGTCTCAGTATCAGCTTAAATTTGAATTTGCAAGTAAATCAAGCACTTACGATCTGGGGTTCAATGTACTTGAAGGCTCCGAAGTGGTAAGGTCGGGTGCGACCACTTTGAAAAAAGATGTAGATTACATTATCAATTATAATTCAGGTCAGCTTTCTATAATAAACGACAGATATCTCTCTGCGGATATTGAGATCCTCTACGAATCCGCATCAATATTCCAGCTGGATCAGAAACTTCTTGTGGGGAACCGTTTCGATTATACTTTCAGCAGAGATACCTATCTCGGAGCGACTGTTTTATATCTTTCAGAAGCATCCACCCAGGAAAAAGTCCATGTCGGTTACGAACCGAAAAAGAATCTTATACTGGGACTTAACGGTCAGACAAAATTCGATCTTCCCTATCTTACTTCGGCAATTGACTGGCTTCCGTTCATCGCGACGGACAGAAATTCAAGTATATCGTTCGAGGGAGAGATAGCTCAGATAATACCTAACCCGAATCCTCTTAATGTAGCCTATATTGACGATTTTGAAAGCAGCAGGATCAAGAAGTCTCTGGGCATTTCATACGGAATATGGTCTGAAGCGTCTTATCCTGACTTTTACGGTTATTCGGGTACTTATAATCCTTTATCGGGTGCAGTTGCACCTAAACGGGAACTGCAGTATTTCCTCAAATCGTATTCGGGAAATTCCGAGCTGTCTTTTTACTGGTACAATCCTAAAGATGAAGACAAGCTCACAAAGGAGGAGATCTATCTCGATGTTCCCGGCGATGAAAAAAAGGACAAAGTAAGCACACTCGATCTTGTTTTCAAACCGGCAATAAATGAAGAAGCTTTTGAAAGCCTTGATTTTCATCCCGAAGATTCGTGGGGGGGCGTGATGAGATATCTTCATCACAGCTATCAGGATTTCAGAGAAGTGAAATATATTGAATTTCTCGTATCTACAAATAGAAATATTAGCCTGAACTTCGATATTGGAGAACTCAGCGAGGATGTTGTGCCCAACAGCAGTCTTGATTCTGAGGATGAAAACAGAAATAATGTACTTGATATAGGTACGAATACAGAGGATACAGGTCTAGACGGTATGAGAGGTTCTGCGGGATTTTACCCTCTTGAAGAATTCGATACCGATAGTCTGCGGGAAAGACTTCCTTACGAGTTTTATTCATTCGACAATCATCCTACTGAATCTAATGGTGATCCTGTTCCTGATTCACAGCTTGACAATTACTGGGATTTTATTAAAACCCAGGGTAACGGCATACTTGATTCCGAAGACCTTGACGGCGGCGGAAACCTTGATACTTCTGTGAAGGCTTACAGATACACAGTAAATCTCAGGTCAAGTCCTGTGCAGGGTGAAAACTATGTAGTAAGTACTTCTTACAGGCAGGGATCGAATTTTGCCCTTTACAGGATACCGGTAGAAGATTTTGCAGGCATACTTAATCAGGCTCCCGATATTTCAAAAATGGAATATATGAAAATATGGGTAAATAATTCTCAGGATACTCTGTACTCCACGAAGATTAATTTTGTAAGTCTTGATCTTGTAGGGAACGAGTGGGCTGCAAAAGGTGTAAATAATGGTAAAATTGAGGCTAAAACAATAAACAACGAGGATGATAAGGGCCGGTATTATTCGCCACCGGGTGTAAAAGAATACGATGATCTGGGATTCGAGAAACCGGAACAGTCTCTTTCTATGAATGTAACTTTATCGGGCATCGGCAGTGAACTGGAAGACGGGGAAGGAAGGTACGCTTTTCTGACAAAGAATCTGATCAAAGGAGAAAATTATCTTCAATACGAAGAGTTGAAGATGTTCCTGCACGGCGGGACAATGGCAAATGATCCCTTCTGGGATGATGAAAGGCCGCTCTACTTCATATACAGGTTCGGAACGGATTCTGTCAACTACTACGAGTACAGATCAAAACTTGTCAACGGCTGGAAAAATGAAGAAGTAAACAATCAGATGATAATTAAGCTGAACGACCTTTCTTATCTTAAAACTTCAAGGTCCGATAATAATTTTAGAACAGATTCGATATATCTTGAGAATTATAACGATGAAAATATTAAGAGATATATAGGCATAAGGGGAAATCCGACTTTGCAGTCCGTGAAATATTTCAATGCCGGAATTCTGGATTCAGCAGGAACTTCACTTGATACCGAGATATGGATGAATGAGCTGAGACTGGCAAAGGTCTTAAAGGATCCCGGCGTTGCAATGAGGGCTAAGACGAGAATTGAATTTGCCGATCTCGGCACTGTTGATGCAGAGATCACCAGTCAGGATGAGAATTTTCACAGAATAGAGCAGAACAGGGGATCAGGAGTGAACCAGCAGAATCTCAGTTTCAATACATCGCTTACTGCCGACAAACTCCTGCCTAAGAAACTCGGGGTCAGTCTTCCGGTGAGATACAGCTATAATAATACTTCTTCATATACAAAATATCAGGGAACGACTGATATTCTGGTCGATAAATCAGATATTCCTGACTCTGTCAGAACTGAAAGTACCAGAAATCAGTTTGACTTTTCTCTGAACAGAACATTGAAATCAGAAAGCCCGTACCTGAAATATACAGTTGATAATTTAAAACTCACAGGTAATGCTTCCTTAAGTGAAACATCCAATCAGAGTTATGTTTATCAGAAGTCTAAGAACTTCAATTACACTCTCGGTTATAATCTTAATCTGCCTGATTCGTGGTTCAGTCTGAATCCCTTTTCATGGGGTAAGGATGTATTCTTCTTTGATAAAATAAGCGGGGTAAAGTTCTCATTCTTCCCGAGCAGCTATAATTTTTCATTAAACACCGGACAGTCGGAAACACTGTCACTCTCGAGAAAAAATAATTTTACTGAAAGCAGAACATTTACAAATACCAGAAATTTTTCTACGAGTCTTACACCGCTTCCGTTCATGAATTCGAGTTACGGACTGGTGCTTAAATCCGATATGTACAAGGATGTGGTTAAAAAAGACAGCACGGCTACAGATACACTTATTACTGCATATGACCGGGACTTTACCGATCTTCTTAAATTTCAGTTCGGTCAGCTTACCGGGCTTGAGTCCTCACTTAAGAATAATGTTAAAGTGAATGTGTCGAAGTACCTTACGAACGATCTCAGCTTAAATACAGCTTATTCGTGGTCGGGCAATCTTTCTTCCCGAAGTGTCACAGGGAACATGAAGAACAGGTACGACTCAAGAGTTTCGTCAAAGATAAACACAAAAGAAATAATATCAGGCATTCAGTCGGGTTTAAGCAAGATACTTCCTGAGAAAAAACCGGCGGAAAAGAAGGAAAGTGTAGCGCAGGGAACAATTGGATCAGCCGGGGAAGACTCGGTCAAAGTTGACCCGGAAAAATCTCCTGCAGGTTCAAGATTCTCAAGGACAGGTTCAGTCAAATCAGGAGAAAAGAAGAAATCTATACTTGATTTCTTAAAGACCAATCTTTCCGATTTTTCACTTTCCTATTCTCAGGGAAGAGAAAATTCATTTTCCGATCTAAAAACTCTCGATCAGGCAAACCCTTCTTTCTTCCTCGGTTTCGGGGACAGGCCTGATGTAGCTGATTCAACTACTTCTTCAAGCTGGAGCGGGAACTGGGGACTTAACGGATCCACAAGGCTCGGACTTACTAAGAATCTTAGCTTGGACGGAATATCTTATCAGTTCACAAGAAGTTACAGGCAGAATAACAACGAGGGCTTTACCGGAAACGATACAGAGACAGGATTTATCTGGCCGTTCGTGACGGACGAAGTTCATAAAAAAGAGGGTACAAATTCGCTTCTGCTTCCAAACTACTCTATCGGGATCTCAGGATTAGAGGAACTTCTGCAGGCTAAAGATAAGATATCGTCAATCACTCTTTCTCATTCAAAATCGGGTACAGTTGCTTCGCAGTGGTATGTTGACGGTCCTTCTCCCGAACTGTTCCTTACCGGTATTCCGGATCTTGGTAATTCGGACCTGAGAACAAGATCAGTTTCCTACAACACAAGTTTTTCTCCTCTTGTCGGCCTGCGTCTCACACTTAAGAACGGGCTCAATTTCAGTGCGAATTATAATTATTCATTTGACCTTAAAGAGACATATTCGAACACGGACGACAAAAGCAGTATCCAGTCAGGTGAAAAGAAATATACAAAAGAGTTAAGGATATCAGGAGGATATAATCAGAAGGGCGGAATAAATATGCCGTTCAATTTCTGGCCTTTCAACGGAAAAAGACTTGAAAATGACATCAGTTATAATCTGACTCTGTCATACAGCTCGAACAACAGGTACAAATATGATATCGAGACGAAAGAGTATGAGAGCCTGGAGAACGGGATAAAATCGGACAGCTTTACAATTGCGCCCGATATTTCCTACAAACTGTCAAAAAATCTGAACGGTACAATGTCTTACTCATACAACTATAATGAGAGCCAGAATTACGAAGCAAAGAGCGTGGTAAACACAAACCACAAGTTCGAATTAAGAGCTGTTTTAAGTATTTCGGGAAGGTAAGATAATGACAGATCTTTTTTCATATCTCCAGGATGAGCCTAAAGAGGAAAAACTTACGGTAAAGGAAGATATCGTCTTTTCTGTTCATGAGCTTACGATGAAGATCAAAGGACTTCTCGAACCGGGATTTTGCGATATATGGGTCGAAGGAGAGATTTCTAATTACAAAAAACACAGTTCAGGGCATCATTATTTTAGCCTCAAAGATGAAAAAGCGGTAATTTCCTGCGTGATGTGGAGAAGTACGGGTGACAAGCTTTCATTTTCTCCCGATAACGGGCAGAAAGTCAAAGTTTCGGGAAACATCACAGTTTTCGAGGCAGGCGGAAGGTATCAGATCGATGTGAGAAAAATGCAGATATCGGGTGTCGGTGAGCTTCAGGCTATGTTCGAGGAATTAAAGCGGAAACTGAACGAAGAGGGGCTTTTTGATCCTTCCCGCAAGCAAAAGCTGCCTTATTATATTAGAAATGTCGGTGTAGTTACAGCCGAAACAGGCGCAGCTTTTCAGGACATCAGAAAAGTGATAAGGTCAAGAGCGCCCTACATCAATATCCATATATATAATTCCAAAGTGCAGGGAAAGGGCGCGGAGAACGAGATAGTTTTAGGCATTGAGTATTTCAATTCAAACCCTCATCTTGCAGAAGTCCTGATAATCGGCAGGGGCGGCGGTTCGCTCGAAGACCTGTGGCCGTTCAACGAGGAAGTTGTTGCGCGCGCGATTTATAAGTCCGCTATCCCGGTCATATCGGCTGTCGGGCATGAAATTGATTTCTCGATATCTGATTTTGCCGCCGATATCAGAGCCGCCACCCCGTCACATGCGGCTGAACTCGTCAGCCTTAACGCAAGAGACGAGCTTTACAGAATAGGCCAGTACGAGAGCAGGCTCAACAGTCAGATCCTTTCATATTTCATTTACCAGAAAGAGATCCTCAAGGGCATCGAGAACTCCTACTCATTCAAGCGGCCGGCTGATATCATTAAAAACTATTATATGGTGCTTGATAATATCGAGGACAATTTTAATTTCTATTTTTCGCGCAGACTGGATAACGAAAAAGTCAGGATCGATAATTTTGACAGTATGTTCAAATCCTTAAATCCCGCATCGGTTCTGAACAGAGGATACGCGATAGTGAGGGACAGGAAAAGTTCGGCCATAATACCGGATGCGAAAAAAGTCGGGAAGGATCAGGCGCTCAAGATAGAATTACGGGACGGTTCGGTGAATGTTACTTCAGACTGATCTTTTCAGGCTCCTGTAAACCGCCGCTTTAAAAAGATAATTATAGTTTATATAACCGAAAAAACCTCCGGATCTTTTAGCTTTGAGCTTCTCTGACCATACGAACAAAGGGTTGAAAGCGATCGCGCCGAGAGACGACATCAGAAGGCCGTAGTGTATCGTTTTTTTGAAGCGGGGGTATTTATTGATCATATATCTGAGGTTTCTGCCTCCGCTCTCTATCTGATCTATCCACTCGAAAACATCTTTGTCGTGATAATGATTTAAACCGCCGGTTTTGATGAAAGATATTTTTCCGCCTTCGTCTTCGATCCTCAAACCGAGTTCTGTGTCCTCCCATCCGTAGCCTGAAAAATTCTCATCGAACATCCCTATTTGCTTAAAAAAATCTTTTTTAAGGCTGCAGAACTGGGTCACGAAATATGATGCCAGTTTTGATCCCGAATTTTTCTTGTTTGCACCGCGTGTATTTAAAAATTCATTCAGAAAAGAATATTTCCCGTCCGTCCTTACATTTTTCACATTGCTGTAAACTGCAGAATATCCGGAATTCAAAGCTTGGACATGTCTATCGAACAGGTTTTCTTTCACCTCAATGTCATCATCTAAGAAAAAAAGGTATTCACCTTCAGAAGCTAGTGCGCCTTTGTTCCTCGACTTAGACCTCCCTAGGTTTTTTTCATTTTCAATGACCTTCACACGGCTGTCGGAAAACTGTTCCACGGGAGTTTGGGGATGATCATTTATGACAATAATTTCAAATTCACTCTCAATGCCGATATTAAGTATGGAATGCACAGTTCTTTTGATCGCGTCGGGCCTGTTACATGTCGGGATTATTATTGAGAGCATCTTTCTTATCCTTTTTCAGTTTATAGAAATACCCTGTTAAGAAGATCAGCGTGAAAAGCGATAAAGCGACTTTGATATCTCTCGAAGGAAGTTTGTACCTGAAATACAAATGATGCGGTATCGAGAGCAGAGTCAGAGATAATACTAAGATCCTGTTTTTAAGTTCAGTCACACCGGCAGACTCAAATATTTTTCCGGTAAGCAGGAAGAAAACGGGGAACATCGGGACAATAAGCCTTTCCGTGTCGCCTGCAAGAAAGCAGCTTGAGTAGTAGATCACAATAAAAATCAGAAAATGTAAATTGTTCTTAAAGAACTCCTTTGTCTTTTTCCAGAAAACGAAAGGTATGAATGTGAGCGGAATGAATGTATTGACGATCCTGTAATAAGTGACCGGATTGAAAAGCTTGTTCGTGTCATCGAATCTCAATTTTCCGAGCGAATAAAGAACACCGCCGCTTTGGACAGACTCTGTAACGATAAGGGATCTGACTCCCGTTAAAATTATCAGGGCAGGAATGAAAGAAAAAATAAATTTCAGAGATCTTTTTCTGTCTTTAAGCATGAAAGCATAATAAAACAGAGCGGGAGGAACGATAAACAAAATAGTTTCTCTGTTGATCACTCCCACGGCAAGAATTATTCCCATTGAAAGAAAATTGTCTTTTTTGAGGCTGATAAAGAACAGCAGTATCAGAATATGGGTCAGAAGATCGTTGACATCATAAAAATCCCAGACAGGAAATCCGAATGTGTAGCG
>JAFGUL010000067.1 GCA_016938535.1 Candidatus Delongbacteria bacterium | reverse complement strand
TTACATTAACTTCAGAAAAATCTCAATTATCGGGTGATTATGTAAAGAACTTAGATGATACTCCTTTAAATATTACATCTGATATTCCAACGAAGAATGTCAGGACAGTGCTGAAAGAAAGATGATATCATTAAATTTCAGGTACCGTTCTATAGGACGGTACTTTTTAATTAAAATAATTCTACTAATCTTAATTTTTTACCCATTATTGTATCATAATGAAGGATTTGCAATGTCACGAAAACCTCCAGATAATAATTTTTTTATAAATGGAGAAACTATTTTTCTTGCTAAATGTATTATAGCACCGGATGGTTTAATTTGCAAAATCAGAAACACAGGGACATCGCTAGATGGTGTAAACTTGTATATTGATTCCTGTTCTGTAGACGATTCACTTGAAATTATAGTGTCTTTGAATACAGGATATATTAAATTAGGAAAAAACACTATTTATACTAATCCAGTTTTAGATATTCATTTAGAAAGAAATATAAAATTAAAAAAACCTCTGAAAATTGCAATACCAATAACTGGGAAAGATGCACAAACAAATATCTCATGTTTCTTTATAAAGGACGATCGCTCACTTTCTCCAGTTATTTCAACACCACCTGTAATATATGAAGATAAAATATCAAGGTTTATTATGTATACTTTTCATTCAGGATTGTTTACATGGATTAACTAAGATTTTGCAAGAAAATGGGACGGGAGATAAATTATATGAATGCAATTAGCGTAAGTGTGTCTAGAAACAAAGCTAAAACCATAGAACTTTTGAAAATACCAAAAATCTAGGTATTTGTAAAATAAGCAAATACGCAGATAGATCTCAATATTATTTTCTTGTTGAATTGTACTACATTATTTCTTATTATTTCATGAAAAAATATAAGGACAAGTTATGCTTTCGAAATACATTCCAAATCATTTCGCGGAAATATACCCTGAGATCAAAAAGAAAGGCTTTGTAAAGGCTGAAGGCTCTGTCATGTTCGCTGATCTGTCCGGTTTTACGAATCTGTCAGAAAAGCTGACTGCTAAGGGTAAAGAGGGTTCGGAGGAAGTTTCCAGAATAATCAACGAGGTGTTCGAAGATCTTATTACGATCATTACTCAATCGGGGGGATCCGTTTACAAGTTCGGCGGCGACGCAGTCACTGTATTTTTCCCGAAAAGCGTTAATCGGAAGGATGTGATCGAAACCGCAGTCAGAATGCAGTCTGAGATCAGAAAATTTGAAAAAATAAAGACTATCGCCGGTAACTGCTCAATAAAAATGAAGATAGGTATTGCTTACGGAAAATCTGTTATCGGAATGGTCGGAGAAGATATCAAACAGTATTTTATTGCAGGGGACACTCTTGATACTGCATGTGAATGCGAGCATAATGCCGGGCAGGGAGATATAATCGTTTCCGTTGAGATGATTAAGGGTGAAAAAGCAGACCTGTATGACCCGAAAGGTGAATTTTTCATAGTAAAAAGCGAAAAGTTCAGATTGAACGGCGGCAGTAATCTTAAGCCTGAAGTAAGCACTGATAAAGAATGGTTCCCTGATTTTATTGATAAAGAATTGGCAGTCAGAGAACAGGCGGGTGCTTTAGAGAAAGGAGAGCTTAGGAATTGTGCGGTCGTATTCCTCAATTTTTCAGGCATTACTTATGACAATAATTTTAATTATGATCTGCTCGACGAATTTTTTACTCTATGCGCAAAAACTGTAAAAAAGTATCAGGGCTTTATAAACAAGATCGACATGGGTGACAAGGGCAACAAGATCGTAGCTCTTTTCGGAGCGCCGGTTTCGACCGAAAAGAACGAGGAATTCGCCTTACGAGCTGTTCAGGAGATCAGATCAGAAAGACCTGCAGGTATAGACGTTAAGATCGGCGTGAATAACGGCAATATCTATTTCGGTGTTGTAGGAGCTTCTCACAGGCGTGAATTCACTGTCATGGGCAATACTGTAAATTTAAGTGCAAGACTTATGGCTTCGGCTGATAAGAACGAGATAATAATTTCAGGAAGTGTAAAAGAAAGGGTTCCCGAAGTTGAAACCGGAGAAGACAGAAAACTAAAGCTCAAAGGTATTACAGGAAGGTTTTCCGCATTCGACCTAATCAAGCTGGTAGAAACGAGGAAAAGTAAAAGATTCAGGCTGATCGGGAGGAAAAAGGAACTCGATGAATACAACCTTATACTCAGGGGAACCAAATACGCTCAGATCAATATTAAAGCTGAAGCGGGTCTGGGTAAATCCGTTCTGGTTAACAAACTTTTCGAAGACAGGGTAAAGGATGAGAAATGTTATCTAGTAAATTGTCTCTCATATACAAAAAACAACACATATTTTGCAGTTAAAGAGTTCATTAACAAATTCGCGGGTATCGCATTTCTTGACGGCGAAAAAGAAAAGATAAATAAACTGAACCTGCTCCTTGAACATGCGGGAGAAAAAGAAGCTGCAGGTCTGTTCGCTGAATTCATGGGTCTTAAACGATCCGGCAGCAAGACGCAGGATCCGAGCCTCAAGGATTTCTTTAATGAAGTATGCCTCAGCATATTTAACAGGATGCTGAATCATGAAAAAGCTGTACTTTTTGTAGAAGATGCTCACTGGATCGATCCTGCTTCGGCTGACCTTTTCCTTTCTCTTTTGAATATCACCGAACCGGAAAATAATTCAGGTCAGATACATTTTGTTTACCGTCCCGAAAATCTTCTCGCTCCTTTCGAAAACGATCCTAAGTCATATACGCTTGAGCTTAAAAATCTTGAATATGAAGAGGGAAGGGAATTTATAATCGAGAAATTCAATATGTCCGGTATTTCATCGAAGATCTATGAACAGATATATCAGAAAACAAAGGGCAATCCTTTCTTTATGGAGGAGATATTACTCAATCTGAAGAATAGCGGGGACCTGATACCCGACAGGGAAATTTCCGCAGATGAAATTAAAATAGACGACAAATTCATGTCCGAAAGGGATAAAGAACTTGCAAGGCTGGAAAAAACATCGGTGAAATATAAGATCAAACCTTCGATCAGGTCTATATATATTCCCGACAATGTCAATGATATGGTACTTGCCAGGATAGACAAGCTCGATGAGAACAGCAGAATGATACTCAAGATAGCATCCGTGATAGGCAGAGTGTTCCAGTTCGATATATTAAAGCAGCTTCAGAACTTAAAGGAAATAGCTTCACAGCTCGATATTAAAGACAGTCTTTTCGATCTGACCAAAGTTGATCTGACAATATTTGAGGAGTCCGGCGAGAATGAATATCTTTTCAAGCATGCGATAACTCAGGAAGTGGCTTATGAAACACTGCTCTTCTCTCTGAGAAGGAAATACCACCTTCAGATAGCACGGCTTTACGAACGGAATTTTGGTGAAAATATAAGCTCCGCCTACGAACTTCTCGCATTTCATTACAGGCACACGAATGATAAGGATAAGGCAAAATTATATCTTCTGAAATCTGCTGAATCCGCTATGAATAAATTCAGGTTCAAAGAAGGTTTTGATTATCTCAGGCTTTACAGAAAATACAAGATGCCTGCGGAAGAAAAACTGGAAAGTTATTTCATGGACTTTGAAGCTTACAGGCTCACCGAAAAAAGAAAACAGGCACTGGCGGTTTGCGAAAGAGTCATTAAGAAAACAAGAGAAAGCGACAGGCTTAATCAGAGAGCCAGGATCGGAAAAATGAATGTTTATCAGAAGAACGCAAAGTATGATGAAGTTTTAAAGATATTCCGGTCATTTAAAAATTTCTATGACAGCGATGTTAGAACTGAAGCCCTGACAGAGATGGCGTTCCTGTATCACAAGATGGGCGAATTGAAGAAAATGAGATCTGTTATAACACAGCTCGATAAAGAATCTGAAGGGAAATACAGACCCAAATTCGATGTTCATACCGAGTGCGCAAAAGGTATATATTATCATTTAAAAAGAGATTTCTCAAAAGCATTGGAACACTACAATAAAATGCTTTCAATAGCAGAAAAAGAGAAAATGAATAATCCTAAGTTCTTCGCCCTGCAGAACATAGCTTCGGTTTACGGCCAGAAAGGCGACATGGACAGTGCTTCAAAATATTTTGAGAAAGTATTCCTCGAAGCAAAGAAGATCCATAATTATGAGCTTGTAATGAGAGCTCTTGACGGATTATCAAGGGTCAGTTATGTAAAAGGGGATCACAAAATCTCAGAGAGATATATAAGGGAAGGTATAAAACTGGTCGAAAAAACAGGGAGACTTTATAACAAGGAACTTATGCTCCAGAGCCTTTTCAACATCAAGCTCGAACAGGAAAAATACGATGAGGCTCTTAAGCTGTGCGATGAAAGAAAGAAGATACTCGATCTGACCGGAGACAAACACAGAACAGCGGTTTTGAATGATAACAGGGGTGATACTTTATTCCATATGGGCAGGCATGACGAAGCGATAGAAATTTATAAGAACAACATCGAATTCGCAAAAAAGAACAATAACATCGAGATGGTAGGTCACGGTTACGGCAATCTCGCCAACTGCTATGCTGAAAAAGGTGATATAGAGACAAGTATAAAATATTATGGCATGCAGATCGATTATTCAAAAAAGCATAATGATATTCACTCTGAGGGAAAAGCGCTTTTTAACCTTGCTTATACTTATTTTGAAGATCTCAAAGATCCGATCAAAGCTGAAAATGCTGCAGAAAATGCAAAAAAGATATTCGAGAAGACAGGATATAAATATGGTCTCGACAGCGTTGAAAACCTGTTAAAAAGAATCAAAGAAAATGAGGCGAAAAGCAAAGAACTTTAGTATATTTAAAGCGTATGATCAATGAGTTCAAATTAATAGAGGTTTTTTAAACAATGATTAAAACAGCAGT
>JAFGUL010000066.1 GCA_016938535.1 Candidatus Delongbacteria bacterium | reverse complement strand
TGAGCTGTTAATGATTATGTTTTTAAGTATCCTGTCCCAATGTTCATTTCTCAGCCTGTCCTCACCGAATCTGCCGTTTCCGCCCTCGAAAGTCACTTCAACTTTCAAGTCTCTGTAAACAATGAGTTCTTTAGTTACGGGGTTGTATTGGAAGGGTGTAATTCCTACAAGTACAACATCCACACCTCTTATTTTCGCCGGGTCTGACATTATAACAGGTGAATTCGGGAAATATTCGTCTTTTGAGTAAATTTCCTGATCCTTCTTGTAATAGAGAGGAGTGCTGTCAATGTCGATAGGAATGTTCGACGCAGGAGCGATATCAATATTCTGATAGACTTCCTTTCTTGAATCGACAATAGTAAATGTCGCTTTTGCTCCCTGAGGTATTGCGATATATCTTGCAGACCCGGGCAGGTCCGGAGCTCCTTCATCGTTCGGAAGAAACACACCAGGTAACTGAACCGTCGTTAGTGTCTCTCCGTTTATCTGAGTTTTGTTTAGGGTAAACTCGTTTATGGAATGATTCAGTGTCACTCCTGATGTGTTAGATTTTGGAAGACTGAAACCGTGAGAACCCCAACTGTCACTGAATAACATTTTTTGGGGGAATAAGAGTCCGGTCAAACCTAAAAATGCCGCGGTAAAAATGATCTTTTTCAACATACTTTCTCCATCTTTAAACATTATAGTTAATTCTTTAACATAATCTTCCTGTCACAAATAACACTGCATAAATATAAACTAAAATCCGGTAATGTAAATAAAAAAATCATAAATTTATTATTTCAGAAATCAAAAATTATTGAATAAATGTTGAAAGATAGTTAGATTACACAAAAAAAAGGAGTTTTGTATAATGAAAAACAAGATCGTATTCATCTCAGGTGCAAACAGCGGGATAGGGAAAGCATGCGCTGAGAAATTTGCGGAGAATGGTGCAAATCTGATCCTTTGTTCGAGAGACATAGAGAAGCTTATAAAAGTCGCAGATGCAATTAATAAAAAATTCGATACCGAGATCTTGACTTATCAGCTTGATGTGAGCGACAGAGCAAAAGTTCAGATGATAATAGATGAACTTCCGAAAAAATGGCAGAAGATAGATGTGCTTATCAACAATGCGGGCGGTGCGCTCGGAATGGATAAGTTTCAGAATGGCAGCATTGATGACTGGGACGAGATGATAGATTCGAATGTCAAGGGACTGCTGTACCTGTCACGGAATATCGTTCCGCTTATGATCAAAAATAAGAAAGGCCATGTGATCAATATAGGCTCGATAGCGGGAGTCGCAGCGTATCCTAACGGAGCAGTTTACTGCGGAGTGAAAGCGGCGGTCAGGCTGATCAGTGACGGATTAAGGATGGATACTGTTGATACTCCCGTCAGAGTTACGAATATTCAGCCGGGGCTTGTCGAAACGAACTTTAGCGTGGTAAGATTTCACGGGGATGAGGAGAGGGCGAAGAAAGTTTATCAGGGTCTAAAACCGTTGACGGCTGATGATATCGCTGATATCGTTTTCTTTTCCGCGAGCCTGCCCGGGCATGTTCAGATCTGCGAGGTGACCGTCACTCCGACCTCTCAGGCATCGGCAACGGTAGTTCACAGAGAGTCATAGATCGATAATTTCAACGGTCTCAACGGCCTTTTTCACGATTGATTCTATATCAACTTTCGTTTCTTCTCTTTCGAGGTTCGATATTTTCGATCTCGTGTTGGGATTAGGCGGCAGGAAAAGCGTACAACAGTCGTCGTAAGGCAGAGTGGAGATGTCATAAGTGCCTATTCTGCGTGAGATCTCGATCGTTTCTTCTTTATCGTAGCAGATAAGCGGTCGAAGTACAGGCAGTTCGGCGACAGTATCGATACACCTCATATTCTCGAGCGTCTGACTGGAAACCTGACCGAGGCTTTCTCCCGTGATCAGAGCCTTGAATTCGTGTTCTTTAGCGATCTCATTGACTATGCGCATCATCATTCTTCTTCCGAGGACTACAAAATACTGTTCGTCCGTTAGTTTTTTGAGCATGAGCTGTGATTCTGTAAAATTGACCACGAACAGCCTGATACGGCTTTGATAATTCAGAAGTTTTCCGGCGAGTTCGATAATTTTTTCTTTAGCCTTTTGAGATGTGTGAGGCGGAGAGTGGAAATAGACACAGTTCAAATAACAGCCTCTTTTCTGGGCGAGATATCCTGCAACAGGTGAGTCGATCCCGCCGGAAAGCAGAAGCCCGACCTTTCCCGAAGATCCGACAGGAAGCCCTCTAAGGCACCTGTATTTCATAGAATACACGATTGTAAAATCCTGAAGTATCTCGACATAAATTGTCATGTCAGGATTCTTGAGATCAACTTCGAGATGCTGAAATTCCGTCCAGACTACCGATCCGAGTTCTGAAGCGAGTTCAAGAGATGTTTTCTCATAGTTCTTGAATGGTCTCTTAACTTCGATCTTGAATGTTTTCGGGTCATTCGCAGCGATAAATTTCCCGGCCTGCTTAACGCACTCTTCCGCGATCGTGTTGAACTCAGTCTCGATCTCAGTTCCGGGGCTTACACTTGAAAGTCCGAATATTCTCGTGCGTATTTTTTCTGTGATTATATCTTTCTCGTTTTCGTCAGATACTTCAGCCTCAAATAAAAACCTTCCGAAAAGTTTGACTTTTTTTATTTTATGTTCTCTCAGGATCGCGAAGCAGTTTTTTATTACGATGTCTTCAAAGAACCTCCTGTTCTTTTTTTTGAGCATCAGTTCGCCGTATTTGATAAGATAAATTATTTTCATAAATTTCCATTAAAATTTTTTCTTTTAAGTATTCCGGCCGATAGAACCGCTCCGTTAAATAAAAGGAGAAGAAGCGCTAAATATCTGCCGTACCGGGTAAAAAAAGTGATACTGTCGTTAAGAGGAACATTTACGGTATTCTGCACATTTCTTTCATTATAAAATAGAATTGACTGCCTGCCGGACGGAAGAAAAACAGAGTTTTCAGCCTTGTTTGCAAGTCTTACGATGCTTCTTCTGTTCTCGATCGCTCTAAATACATTGAACCTGCTGTGCTGATAAACCTGACGGGTATTTTCATACCATGCATCATTTGACACATTCACTATAAATTGTGATCCTTTACGCACTAAGGAAGCATTATAATAGGGGAAAAGAGCTTCATAGCAAATATTGGAATGAAACTTTGATCCGCCGGTCATTTCGAACGGTTTGTTGTTCACTCCCTTGTCGAAATTTGCCTGACCCAGCGATATGTTCTTCAAAAATGTAAGCGCCCACGCGAAAGGGAAGCTCTCGCCGAAAGGCACCAGTTTTCGTTTGTCATATCTTGAAGTGTTTTTCTCCTGATCAAATAAAAATGTGCTGTTGTATTTTTTAAATGAGTCAGTGTCTGAGAAATAATCATAGCCTAGAGAACCGATGCAGAGGTCAACCTTTTTATCTGCGGCGAACAGCATAAAATCAGCCAGATATGAAGGATAGTTCTCAAGATATCCCGGAAAATTACTTTCTCCCCATATTACAAGATCAGGTTTTTGCAGGACCGCAGTCTCGCTGAGCTTTATCTGAGTATCTATGATATCTTTAAAATTCTTTTTTTCCCACTTGTACTCCACATCCAGTCCGGGATGGATCAGTGAGGCTTTTATTGATCCCGAGGTTACGATCTGTCTTTCGATATATCCCATTCTTAGCCAGCCGAAAATCATGATCCCGAAAAACAGCAGCAGAGCGGCTTGGAATCTAGTGTAAACCCTGAAATAATCTCTTTTGATCATATATTTTATTGAACTGTAGATCAGAAGCGAAATATAGAGAATAGCTACTGATACCGAACTTACCCCGAACAATTCGGCGATCTGTATAAAGTAGATTTTGTCTGTAAATGTGTGAGCAAGATAAGTCCACGGGAAAGCCAGCTCCTCGAACAGCATGGCCGTTTCAATGCCTCCCCATAAAAGGGGAAGAGTCCATATAGCCCGCTTACCGAAGAGCCTGTGAGAGTATTTGTAGGTCAGCCCGAAGAGCGCGTAATAGGATGCACTGACAAGGAAAAGCCCGAATCCCGAAATTATTTGAATCCACAGAGCGTCCGCGCCTGAATTGGAAAATATCCACCAGCAGGAAGATGCTGTAAGAGACAACCCGAAGAAGAAACTGTAACGGACTGATCTCTCAGGGTCTGTATAAAGTGCGTGGATCAGGGGGAGAAGGAATAAAATTACTGCATAATTGCTTCGGACGGGCGGAAATATGAGCCCTATAACAGTACCGCTGAGGATAATTGTGAGTAATATATATGTCTGGGATTTGTTCTTTTTCATCAATATATTACAAACTTCGATTATAAGATTCAGGATGTCTGTGCTGATGAGCAACTGCTGTGATAATTATTTTATCGCTTTCAGCAACGAATAGAATCATATAAGGAAATCTTCTCAATACGAATCTTCTTGAATACTTTCCTGTTTTATGCCAGATTGAAGGAAAGTTTCTAATAAGTAAGGATGCTTCGAGAAATTCCTGATAGAATTGATCACCAAGGTTTTCGAGTTGAAAGTTATAATAGTTTATTGCGTCTTCAAGTTCTTTAAAAGCGGGAGGCAGAAAAACTATTTTCATTTATTCAGCCTTTTTTTGACATCTTCTAAAGGAACTTCCTTTAATTTGCCTACTTTATAATCACTGTATCTCGCTTCAGATTCTGCCACCCATAAATTCTCTATTTTCGTATCGAATTCGTTCAGACTCTGTAATATCAATTCTACCAGCTGAACCTTCTCTACGGGGCTAAGCTTTAAAGTCTCGTTTTTAAGATCTTTTGTAATCATGAAGTCCTCTACATTTTTTGTTAAAACAATATACAAAAAAATTGACAAATTAACAAATATAACAATTTATTTATCCAGTACCCTGTTGCTTCGTTTGATCGCGCAGAATTCGCCGCACATTGAGCAGACCTCTTCGTCCAAAGGAGCTGCAGATTCTCTGTAAGCTTTTGCTTTTTCCGGATCAATGGCGAGTTCGATCTGCTTTTTCCAGTCAAGGTCATGGCGCGCTTTGCTCATTGCATTGTCCCAGTCCATCGCGCCGGGAAGTCCGTTCGCAATGTCTGCGGCGTGGGCGGCAATACGGGAGGCTATTATGCCTTCCTTCATATCGTCAAGATCGGGAAGGCGGAGATGCTCCGCCGGAGTTACATAGCACAGGAAGTCCGCCCCGTTAGCCGCCGCAAGGGCTCCGCCAATGGCGGAAGTGATGTGGTCGTAGCCGGGCGCGATGTCGGTCACAAGCGGGCCGAGCACATAGAACGGCGCTCCGTGACAGAGCTTC
>JAFGUL010000065.1 GCA_016938535.1 Candidatus Delongbacteria bacterium | reverse complement strand
GTGGCGACAGATCCTGTAAAAAGGGATAAAACAGTAAAGAAAGTTGAAGTTCCGAAAGTGGAATCAAAGGAAAAGGAAACGAAGATAACTGTAAGAGAGATCCCGAAGAAAGCTTCATCGGAAAAACTGGCTTTTACACTGTCGGATATTGATTTTTCAGAAAAGAACAACGGTATTTTAATTACGATCGCTTACAGCGGGGACGATCCCAAAGAGAACATCCATACATTTTTTTCGGGAGATAATTTCTTTAATATGAGCTTTTATAAAGGTTCTTTTACCAAGTCCGTCAAGAATAAAATAATGAGCAGCGCAATTATCGGTTCCGTCAAATTCTTTGAATTCAAAGATTCGGTCCAGATAACTGTAAGGCTGAGGAAAAATTATAATTCTTCACTGGTCTCCACGGACAAAAATAAAATAACCGTATCTGTTTTCAACTGATGGTGGGTATGAAAAAAACTTTTTATATACTGGTTTTAATTTTTCTTGCAGCCGGCGGGTCATACGGTTTTTCGAAGAAAAATTACAGCAATTATGACAGACTCGCTGTCAATCTGTTCCTGAACGGAATGTTCTATGACTTTTACATGGACACACAGTCCTCGCTTGCAAATTATGAATCCGCCTACAGAATAACGAAATCTGACCATATCAGTCTGGCAATTGCTCTAAAACACCTTTCTTCAGGCGAAAAACAGATCGGGATCGACATTCTCAATGAGCTTTTTGAAAAAGGATTCGATATAGGAAGATACGGCATATACCTTTACCTTGATTCTGTCGAAAATGAGGATAAAAATAAAAGTCTGAATATCCTTGACAGCCTGATAAATATGAGCAGCAGAAGAGGTGAGGATCAGATCGCTTCAAGACTGATAAAGCAGAAACTCGATGACAGGAAATTCGATTTCGCCGATAATGAACAGTTCGAAGCTTTTATCTCCTATGCCGAACAGCAGAACTTAACGAGAGTTTATGAGCTCTATTTTAACTCTCTTAAAATGCAGTTCAGTTCAAGAGTTTCCTCTGAGAGCGCTGAAGTGCTTATGAATATTTCGGAACTTGAAAAAAAATACTCTATTCTGCCTTATGTTTACTACAAAATTGCTTACGATGAACTGATCAGGCTTTCTGATCATGAGAGTGCAGAAAAGATCCTCGGGACAATGAACCGCATCACTTACGGAGATATAGAGTATTATAGCGAGAACGCCGGTTTTTATGTTCATAAAGGTGATCATGAAAAAGCTGTCAGCATACTGCTCGAAGGCATAAAAGAATATCCTCTGAGTTCTCTCAGATTCGAGCTCGCCGGAGTTTATCTCGATCTTAAGGAATATGATAAGGCCGGAATAATTTATTCTAAGATCCTGGAGGAAATACCGGGATCCGAAACAATTTACGGACTGATAGCAAATGAGTACCAGAAAAGGGGCGATCTCGGCAGAACTTCAAAATTCTACGAAGAGTCATTAGAGCTGTATCCTGACGATCCCCAGATGCTTAATAACTATTCTTATCTGCTTGCAGAGAATTCGAAAGAACTTGAAAAGGCTTTGCAGATGGTTGAGAAAGCATTTTTATCAGAACCCGGATCAATTACATTCCTCGATACAAAAGCCTGGATCTTATTCAAAATGGGAAAATATGATGAGGCTGAGACAATAATGGAAAATATTTTCTCTGATGACAAATCTTATTATCATGAAGCATCTTCCGAATTGTTCGAACACTATAAAGAGATAAAAAAGGCTATGGGTAAGGCTGATGAACTTGCTTCAATTAATGTCAATGACACTGTTAGGATCTTATCGGAGATAATGAAAAGCAGCGAATACATTTTAATGACAGGGTTCTGAGCTTGAGAAATCTTTTTTTAATACCGGCAGCTGTATTATTTCTGTTCTTATCGGGATGTACAGCCTTAAGGGTCACCGCAGTAAGATATGACATTGAGAATGTAGATCTTGAGATCATTCAGAACGCACTGGAGAAAAATTATTCAGATATCAGTTCTGTTTCCGGAAGGTTCGATTTTTCATATTCGACCGAAAAAGACAGAATGCAGTCATCAGGCTATATTTTTACGGCCGGTCGGGATACTCTTTATCTCGAGATCAAAGGTCTTGCAGGCACAACAGAAGCTGTTGTTTTTATAGACAGCGACTCTCTTAAAGCGGTCAATTATTCTGAAAAACTCAGGATTTTTGAAAAAAGTACTGAAAATTCTTTGCAGAGAATAACAGGAATAGGTTACACAGCGGCCGACATTATCAAGATGTTCTCAGTCTATCCGGGAAACGGTCGGCTTATCAATATAGATAAAAAAGATCCCGAAGAGATAACTGTCAGGCACATTGCAGATGAAAGAGATCACAGCTTCATAAAACTTGACGAGAGACTTCTCGTGAAATCAGTAGAAGAATATACTGAAAGAGATATCAGAGCGACAAAGGAATACGATTATTACACTAACGAGAACGGCATATTTTATCCGAGACGGATCAGGATAAGAACTTACGATCCGCCGGCAAAACTCACTGTTTTCTTTACCCGTATAGCTATCAATGAAAAGAAAGTCATAGAGGTCCCGTATGAATAGAGTACTGTGGGTAGATGACGAAATATCATTATTAAAACCTCATATACTTTATCTTGAGAAAAAGGGTTACGAGATCACCACCGCTACTAACGGCTATGACGGTATAAACCTGGTAAAAGACAATGTGTTCGACCTTGTGATCCTTGATGAGATGATGGTGGGCATGGACGGTCTCGAAACACTCAGAAAGATCAAAGCCGAGGACCCTTCCGTAAAGGCGATCATGGTGACAAAATCAGAGGAAGAGGGAATATTCTTAGAAGCGGTCGGAAATATGATAGACGATTATCTTACAAAGCCGGTAAGTCCTCTGCAGCTTTATCTGAGCATAAAAAAGAATCTTGAGAAAGATGATATCGTAAACAGGAACCTTTCAAGAAATTACATTAAGAACTACAAGATAATCTCTAACATGCTGGAAAAGAACCCGTCTTTTGAAGAATGGATAAAGATATATGAAATGATAGTTGAGTGGAACCTCAGGCTTGACGAGATAAAAGATAAGAACCTGACTGATACATTTGATGATCTGAGGAGCAGCGCTAATGTTATTTTCGGCAGTTTCATTCAAAGCTGCTACGGAGAAATGATATCAGGCCAAAAAAGCAGGAATGTTCTTTCAACTGACATTGTTTCAAAATATATTCTTCCTGATATACAAAAACAGAAACAGGCTCTGATAGTAATTGACTGCTTCCCTTATGATCAGATGAGCGCGGTTGAAGATGTGCTGAAGGATGAATTCTCAATAATCAGGGAATCATACTATGCAATACTTCCTACATCTACCGAATTCGCCAGAAATGCAATATTCTCAGGATTGTTCCCTTCAGAGATAGAAGAAAAATTCCCCGAAATATACAGCGGTAATATTGATGATGAAAAAAGCAGCAACAGGTATGAAAAAGAACTCCTCGACAATCAGCTGAGATCTAAAGGTTTTGATCTCGGCAAAAAACTTAAATACCACAAGGTTTATAAAATTGAAGAATTCTCAAAGATCGAGTCTTCGCTTGCAGATTATAAAGATACTCAGGTTCTGGCTGTCGTTGTAAATATGGTGGACTTTCTGATACATAACAGAGATAAGGCAGAGCTTGTAAATGAAATGATGGTCTCGGAAAGCGCGTACAGGTCAGCAATAAGAAGCTGGTTCGAAAATTCTTCGCTTTACAGGATAATAAAGGGACTTGGTGATATGGGTTTCAAGATCGTTCTTACTACAGATCACGGAGCCAAACTCATAAACAAATTCACGAAGATCTCGGGAGACGGGGCTATCAGCGGCGGTATGAGAATGAAATACGGAAAGAATCTGACCTCATCAAATAAAAAACAGACTTTTTTCTGGCAGAAGCCTTCCGATTATAAAATGCCTTCGGTATTTAAAGGAAAGAATATCGTGCTTGCCAGGGAAGACCACTGCTTTGTTTTCGAAAAAGGGCTCAACGAATTCTACAAGCAGATAAAGAACACTTATCAGCATGGCGGAGTAAGCCTTGAGGAAATGATAGTTCCCGTACTTGTATTAAATAAAAAAACATAGAGGATATTATGAGCATTTCACTCATCAAGATCGCAGAACTGACAGGAGCAGACAGCGAATTTAATGATATCGGGATAACTGATATAGCAAAGATCGAAACTGCAGGTCCCTCAGAGATAACTTTTTTGCATAATCCCAAATATTTCCATCTGATAGACTCAACGAAAGCAGCCGCTGTAATAGTCCCGAAAGATTTTAAAACGGAAAGGGACATACCGCTGTTAAAGGTTGAAAACCCCTATCAGTCCTTTCTGAAAGTGCTCGTCGCTTTCCACCCGGTAATACCGGTCGCAGAAAAAGGAATAAACAGGCTTGCCGATATTTCAGGTACCGCAGTAATAGGCAAAGATCCCGCGATCAGCTCATTCGTATCTGTAGGCGCAGGTTCTGTCATCGGCGATAATGCCCAGATACAATCCAATGTCACGATAGGTCAGAATGTCAGGATAGGTAATAATGTGATCATATATTCGAATGTCTCCATCCGGGAAAACTGCGTCATAGGTAATAATGTTATAATACAGAACAGCGCCGTAATAGGCTCGGACGGCTTCGGTTTCGCGCCAAATCAGTCCGTCTATGACAAGATCCCTCAGGTAGGTAATGTCATCATAGAAGATGATGTCGAGATCGGTGCCGGAACATGCATTGACAGGGCAACCTTAGGCTCAACAATAATCCGAAAAGGAGCGAAACTCGACAATCTTCTGCAGATAGCTCACAATGTTGAGATCGGAGAGAACACCGTCATCGCCGCACAGACCGGGATCTCAGGCAGCACAAAGATCGGTAAGCACTGCATGATCGGCGGTCAGGTCGGCTTTGTCGGTCACATAAAGGTCGGGGACGGATGCATGATAGGAGCTCAGGCCGGCATTGCCGGCAACCTGAAAGACGGCAGCATCGTGACCGGAACACCTTCAAGAGAGATCGCTAAGCAAAGGAAGATAGATGCCTCACTTGGCCGTCTGCCGGATCTGATCTACAAGGTCAAGGATATCGAGAAAGCTGTGAAAAAGCTTGGCGGAGAGGAGTAAAATATCAGAAGGAGGAAGTGTGAAGATCTTTATAATTATTTTATTACTTATTGTTAGTACAGGTTTTTCTAAGACCATCTACGGCGAATACACCTACACCTACGGCGATGACGAAGCTTTGACCGAAGCCAAGCAGAAATGTATTACCATGGCAAAACGGGATGCGGTCGAGAAATTTGCGACTTTTCTGCGGAGCGAGACCATCATCAGAAATTACATCACCGAAAAAGACGAGATCGTAGCTAATGCCGAAGCCATGATGACCGATACAAAGATCATCGAGGAGAACATCGACAGGACAAATTCAACTATATATTACAGGATTAGCGCGGAAGTTGATGAAAAAAAGATACTCGGTGCCTATGAGGAAAGAGAAAAGATGAGGCTGGAAAAAGCCGAAGCAGAAAGGAAAAAGCAGGAACTCAAACTTGCGGCTGAAAGAAAAGCACTTGAGGACAAACTCGAACACGAAAGAGAGCTCGCAAGGATCGCTTCCGAGACCGAAAAATATAAAATGTCGCGCGAGCTGAGCGAAAAAGACAGAAGGTTCTGGAGAACTCAGAAATGGATAGGACTCGGAGCTTTCGCAGGATCCGCAGCTTTGGGAACTTACTTTAACTCTCAGGCTGATTCCTATTACGACGACTACGAGAACGCGACTTCGACACAGAACGCACTCGACTACTACGACAAAGCCAATTCGAACAAGGACTACAGGAACATCACTTTTTCAGTCTCCCTCGTCCCTCTCGGATATTTTTTCTACGCATGG
>JAFGUL010000064.1 GCA_016938535.1 Candidatus Delongbacteria bacterium | reverse complement strand
ATAATAATTGCCTTGATCAGCGGTTCATAGCTCCTGGAAAGTACAAGCAGCATCGAAAGCGACCCGCACAGGCTCCAGTAAAGCCAGTATAAAGCGAATTTGTATTCCTTATTTGCAAAATACTGGTAGGCAAATATAAAGACCTGGATATTGAAAATCACCAGCAGAATAAACCACATAGTTTTCAGATCAAGTTCCATAAAGATCTCCTTTTTCAGATATCATATTTCTCTGTTCTCCCGAGTTCTTTTAGAAGCTGATTTATCTCTTTTTTCAGTTCGATCATCTTGATCTCCCTGTTGACCATAGTGCTGTTGATCTCTTCAAGCTCTTTGACTTTAGCTGCAAGATCAGATTCCGCTTTCTGAATTTCGGTAATATTTCTGAATACGCAGTATGTTTTTTCGACAGACCCGTCCTGACCGTAACCTATTTTACCCTCAAATGAAACATAAATGAAACTGCCGTCTTTTTTCTTCATTTGAAACTGCACATCGCTTATATATCCCGCCTCTTTAAATTTGGGGAAATTTTTCCTGAAATGCTCAACGAAATCGGGATGAAGAAAATCTCCGAACCATTTACCTATAACATCATCGTGATAATAACCGAGATTTATAAGCCAGACAGAATTGACGTCAATAATATTTCCTTCCTCATCAAGAGACTGGAAAGGTACCGGAGCATTTTCGAACAATGACCTGTATTTGAGTTCATTTTCTGCAAGTTTCAGATTTGTTTCTTTCAGCATTATCTCTGCTTCTTTTTCTTTGGAGATGTCTCTTCCTACACCTATGATTTCCATGATCTTACCATTAGAGTCAATTATCGCCGTATCAGTCCATGAAAGCCATTTCCAGCCTTCAGTAGTCATCGCTCTCTGTTCAATATAGCAGTTGTGAGACGGGGAGCGTAATTTTTCCATCTCTTTTAATGTACCGTCTATATCGTCTTCATGAACGAGCGGCATAAACTTTTCTCCGAGAAGCTCTGATTGTTTCTTGCCGAACATTCTGCAATAGCTCGGACTGACATAGAGAAACCTTCCTTCAGCATCTACTTTTACTACCATATCAGTCTGATTTTCGACGAGGAGCCTGTATTTTTCCTCACTCGCTTTGATCTGTGAAATAAACCTTACTTTT
>JAFGUL010000063.1 GCA_016938535.1 Candidatus Delongbacteria bacterium | reverse complement strand
GAAATTTAACAGTTTACTGTGTTATTTTAAACTGCCAAAACTGTGGTAATATAAACTGCCATTTACAATAGGGATATAAACTGTATAAAAGTTTATGAATACGAAGAGGTTAAAGAATAACGGACATGGATTAACGGCAACATACCCATAACATTGGAAAAATATCCTATCTCTTGTTATCTTTACCTTGTGGGCTTTTTTCCATGACCGTTAGGGGCAAGAATTACAATTGACTAGAAAGGGTTACATGAACAAACTTAAAAAATATATTTTCTTTCTCATAATCTTCACTCTAGGGGGCGAACAAATAATGGCTACGGCTAACTCTGGGATCATGGATTTAAGAATAAATTATAATGTAAATCTCCTGCATTTTATTGATCATCTTAGCCAGTGGTCGCAATATACTGGAGATGATGCCAAAAATATGTATCTAAAATACTTTGATATTACCGATCAAGATCAAAAAATGCTCGATAAATACTCTTCAATCCGAAATAAACTTGGTTGGGAAGCTGAAATTGACTTATTTAATTGGGCTTATAAAAGCTTCTCCATTGATAATTCTGATTCAGTCAAGAATACTCTGAAAAATGTTCAAGACTTAACAGAGTTAAAAATAATTATCGAGTATTTTAGTAAAAGAAAAAGTGATAAGGCAACTTTAAACTCAATTCTCAAAGAAAAATTCAGTGAACTTTCAGATATGAGCACAAATATTATAAATTATGCTTCAAATGTAGAAAAAGACATTGAAAATATTAAGCCTTATATCAATATTTGGGTTGATGAAGTTGATTTTTCGAAATATCCTGTATATGTATGCTTCTCGCATTGTGAAAATTCCACGCATGGCGGTGCCAACGGTCCGGGGATATATTCAGAATTTGATACGACAAAGAAAGAAAAGAGTATTGGAAATGGCTTTAATATAATCACTCATGAACTTCTTCACAAGGTAACTTCTATCGAAAATAATTTGATCGAATTCATAAAATCTGAGGATAATTATGTTAAAAGCGCTCAAGATTTCATGCGGAAAAATAATCTTTATAAGAATAAGTTATTACAGGTATTTGAAAGCACTGATCCTGAAGGACTGGGTAATCCTGAATCGAAAGTGTTCGAGGAAGTTAATATTTATTTGTTCGCCCCCGTAATGATCAATAGCATGGATAGCCTTAAAGTAAATAGAATCTATGAACAAAATAAAAGTAAAGGAATAAAAGAATACACAAGGATATGGTATGGAGTTAGATTATTTAAGAAAGAATTCGAAAGTATCAATCAATCTAGTTTTAACAAAAATGAATTTATCTGGAGGTTGATTGAATTATATTATGAGAAAATCTATTTCGACAGTTATTGTAATTCCAGCCCCTAACATTGGAAAAATGACTTGACCGTGTTATATTTTATCTAGTGGGCTTTTTTCCATGACCGTTACAGGGCATTAATAAGTAATTCTAGTAGGAGAAGATTGTGGAAGACATGAGTAAATTAGCAAAAGGATACGATGCAAGATCTGAGCATGAATACAACCGCTTGAGCAGACATGCCTATAATTCATTGGAACAAATAACTAATCTCCATTTCATCAAGAAATATGTGAAAAAGGGAAATAGAGTTCTTGACGCCGGTGGCGGTCCAGGCAAATATTTGTTAGACTTTTCAAAATTGGGCTTTAAAACAACCATTCTCGACATTTCAAAAGGCAATATTAAATATGCGAAGTCCAGTGTTAAGAATTCCCCGAAATCGGTTCAAAACAAAATTGAAAACTTTATAGTTGGAGATGTCAGAAAACTAGACATGTTTGACTCTAACAGTTTTGATTCCGTTTTAAGCCTCGGTGCTACTCTAAGCCACATACCTACAGAAAAAGATAGAATCAAAGCAATAAAAGAACTTGTTAGAGTGGTCAAGGTTAATTCCTATGTTTTTATTTCTGTAGTCGGTTTTTATTCCGTATTGAAAACTGTTCCATTTTATCTAGATGGAGACATTTGTAATCCTGACTATGACTTGCTGTATAAAACAGGTGACGATTTTAGAGACGGTATCGGATTCCATTTTTACAAAGCTGAAGAATTGAAAAAACAAGCTAAGAAATGCGGTCTTGAAATCATTGAAATGTATGGTTGTGAAAGCCTATCCTCGAACTTGGTTGATCAAACAAATCTTTTAGCAGAAGATAAGAAGAAATGGAAAAAGTGGAAGGAGATCGTAATTGAAATGGCAAATGTTCCAGCGGTTGTCGATAATTCATCTCATTTTGTGCTAATTGGAAGAAAAGTTAAGAATGCAGAGTAGTGGGTAACTTATAAACGCCCTGTAACATTGGAAAAATGACTAATCCTTGTTATATTACCCCTTGTTCGCTTTTTTCCATGACCGTTAGAGCCAATATGCTTTTATGACTGGTTTTTGAAATGATTGAGATTTATAGAGTGACAAGCTGTTTCTAAGTTATTCTAAATGATTTCTGTATTTTTTTTGATTGTTGATAAATTATAAATTTCGTATATTACCATTAGAGAAAATAAAAAAAGTGGCTTGTATCAATGAAAGAGAAAATTAAAGAAACTACTAAGGAAAAGATTATGAACGATATGTCGTTAAAATACCGACTGCTTGACAGAACCGCAAAAGAAGAAGTAAATGATTTTATTAATTTTCTCTTCAGTAGACAGCTAAACAAGAATAGTTCGTCTATTTCAGGATATAAAAAGAAAATCTTATCTGTTTCTGTATGGAAAGATTCAGATCTGGAAATTTTTAAAGAAAATCAGAAATTATTTAACTCTTGGGCAATTAAGGAATGGTAATAGATACGAGTATTTTTATTGAGTTCCTTCGTGCGAAAGACAAAAAGAAAACATCTTTGTATTCAGTTGATTCAAAAATTCAGATTTACATTTCATCGGTAACGCTTTATGAACTTCTGATGGGTGCGACAAACGAAGATAAAATGAACGATATAAAAGTTCTTACAGAGGACCTGGTCGTGCTCCCATTTGAAGAACATGTTTCAAGAAAAGCTGCGGAAATTTACCACATTTTAAGATCAGAAAATAAAATGATCGAATTTAGAGACATTTTTATTGCCGCTACTTGTCTTGTCTATAACTTACCATTAAAAACATTGAATCTCAAACATTTTGAAAGAATTCAGGGCTTAGTTATAAAGTAACAAGTTTTGTGAGAAAAGCATACTAGGCTCTAACATTGGAAAAATATCCTATCTCTTGTTATCTTTACCTTGTGGGGTTTTTTCCATGACCGTTAGGTATCCATTAATTTTTTATTCTAGAACCCTATGTGGCAATTTAAGCGTATTTATGTCAATGAGATTGTTTGGTTACTTAAAAACAAGTTCCAGTTCTTTATCAAATATTTTAGCAATCTTTTCCAATGTCTTAACAGTTGGATTGCATTTCCTAGGGTTTTCCAGCTTTTGATAAGCCTGATATGAAATACCCAATTTTTTGGCAATATCAATTTGTGATCTGCCAGCCCTAATCTGTCTGAGATTATAAGAAACCACAATGTGAGGATATAAAAAGATTTTATGATATTCTTCGCCTTTGAAATTCTTGGGTTTGATAAATTTGTAACCTCTTTCAAAATCAGACTCAAGAGAGCCGTTCAAAGCGTCTTCTGCATTCTTTAATGCTTCTTCGAGACTATCACCAAAAGTATTTATATTAGGAATATCCGGAAAAGTAACGATGTAAACATCGTCTTCTTTTTTTATTTTAGCATAGTAGAACATAATTTCACCTCAGGTTTTAATTTTTCCTGCTTTCAATATCTTCTGAACTAATCCGTTCGGAATGTCTCTACTCGCATGAACAGGTATCGGAATTGATCTCTCGTTTTCTTTGATCATGATGTGATGGCTTCCGGTAATCCTATCCAAGACCCAGCCATTCTTCTGAAATATCTTTATCAGTTCTTTACCGTTCATAAGTCAAATATACAACCTTTATGCTGCATTGTCAAGGTTAAATTATTTTAAATATAACATTTTCTTTGTTTCTTTCGCTACCCCGTCAACAGACAGTCTATAAAAATACAAACCGGAATTTATATTATCAGCATTGAATGAGAAACTGTGTTTTCCTTTGTTCAATTTGCTTGATACAAGATTCTGAACAAACTCTCCTTTTGAGTTAAAAATACTAATTTCTACATAAGAGTCTTGCTCTAATGAATATGCGATTAAAGTCTCATTATTGAATGGGTTAGGGTAGTTTTGATAAAGCTCTGTCATACTGACAAGATTAACCTGATTTTCTATTCCTGTTTGTGGCTCTTGTACAAAATCGCCTGCTTCAGTTTGAAACAGAATCGTAACATCATTTTCGTAAGCATAGCTTGAATTAAGTGCGACTATATCATTAAAACCGTTGCCGTCAATATCGGCAGCAAAGGGCTTAATACTTTTTGTATATTCGGGAGTATCGCCAAAATAAGTCTGGTAACTTACCGGACCTATGAAATCATTCCCATTATCATTATACAGAATAAAAGTCCTTATATCCTGATAATTAGTATATATTATCTCAGGATAATTGTCATTATTCAAGTCTGTGACTACAAAATTTATCAGAGATTCATCTATATCTCTTCTATATGATTCATATAGATTACCATAATCATCCATCTCAAAAAATATGATCTTCATATATGCACCCATGAAACCGGCATCTATAAGAATAATCTCATTTATGCCATCAAGGTCAATATCACATATATCAAGTTCTCCTATACCAATTGTTGTCTCAATCTCTATCCTGTCAAAACCTGATCCCGTGCTTAAAAATACTTCAAACCTTCCTCCGCTTCCGACTGCAATATCATCCATATTATCTCCATCTATATCACCGCAAGCCAGTGCTACAGGAGGAAATTCCAGATCATAATATACAGGTTCGGAGTATTGCCCTGTGCCGTCATTATACATTACTCCCCAGAAATATCCCACGTTTGAGAAGAAGCATATATCAAGGTCACCATCATTATCTATATCGTCGCAATCAGCTATATAAATTGTATCATCGGTATTCAATGGATAATCCTCAGAGGCATCTATGTCTCCGTAGCTGTTATAAAATACCTTAATATATCTTTCAGTTACATCAAATAAGAAGCTTGCTGATTTTGCAACAATATCGGGATATTCATCATTATCAATTTTCTTTACTTTGATATTCTCCTGATAACCGCAAAAAACCAGGGATGAATCAATCAAAGGAAATTCCCCATTACCGTTATTACGTAGAATTGTAATTGTTGGATTACTATCTTCCCATGATGTTTTATGCCCTACAACTATATCAATATCTCCGTCAAGATCAATATCATCTGCATCAATTGAAGTGGCACATTTAGGTACATCGTAAACTGATGGATATAAACTTACTATGGGAAAAAGTATTGTCATTAAAAATACTCTAAGCTGAAATTCTATACACTTCGCTATATTGTTCAGTTTCATCGTTTTACCTCGAAAATTCATGTTATGTAATATGGTACAAAAAAAATGAAATTTCAAATCGTTTCTACATAAGAATTTCTTTATTTCACAGAATATTAATGATAAATTGCTACATAGGGTTGAAAACCTTTAGTGAAAAAATAAACGAAGGCTAACATTGGAAAAATATCCTATCTCTTGTTATAGGTATCTATGGGTCCGAGCGTGTTCAATGTCCCGCTGTTTGGTACGCATAATGACGATCAAAGTACTGTACACTCCCTCATTTG
The DNA here is from genome assembly GCA_016938535.1 of Candidatus Delongbacteria bacterium. The sequence goes on along the minus strand of JAFGUL010000063.1, from coordinate 16,812 downwards.
TGATTTCTCTCCCTAATACTGATTGTTTTTTACCTTTTTTTGTCGTAAATTTAGGCCGATATGGCGGAAGACTATAAAAAATATCTTGATCCTGAATTCATCTCAACTTTTTCGAACCTGAGTCTTACTACAAGGATGATTCTGAAAGGATATATGCTCGGGGTTCATTCCAGCCCGATGAAGGGATTTTCAGCCGAGTTCTCCGAGCACAAACAATACAATGACGGTGACTCTACACGATTTATAGACTGGAAGATATTCGGAAGGACGGAAAAATATTTTTTAAACCAGTTTGAGGACGAAACTAATATCTATGCGAATATTTTCCTCGACAGATCGGCTTCAATGAATTTCAAATCCGATAAATCAAATTATTCTAAACTAGACTACGGAAAGCAGCTTTGTGCTGCAGCAGCTTCTATTCTTATCAATCAGAAAGATGCAGTAGGTTTCGGAAATTATGCTGACAGTCTTAAAGAATTTATTCCTCAGAGATCTTCAAAGCAGCATTTGAAAAACATTCTCATGAATCTGGAAAATTCTGCAGTCTATAACACGCATCAGACTTATCGATCTCTGGATGAGATCAGCCTTAAACTGCATAAATCGGGTATCCTAATGATCGTTTCTGATTTTCTTGAAGAACCCGAAAACCTGATAAGCAGAATTCTCACTCTCCAGAAAAGGCAGCAGGATATTATTGTCTTCATGATCGCTGACGATGACGAATATAATCTCAGTCTAGGAGATCACCTTAATCTTATTGATTCTGAAACAGACGACAGCCTTATAATCAAGACCGGACTGCTGAAGAAGAGATACAAGGATATTTATGATGAGCACATAGACAAATTCAAAAAAGTGTTCGAAGAAAAAAAAATATATTTTACATTTATCACGACAAAAACTCCTTTCCACATTCCTTTGAGAGAGATAGTTCTTGTTCGAGGAAAAAAATAACTTACGGAGATATTATGAAACGCTACATCGATGAAAAAATGCCCTACAAAGTAAAGGATATTAAACTTGCTGATTTCGGGAGAAAAGAGATCGAGATTGCAGAAAAAGAAATGCCGGGACTGATGTCGATCAGAGAAAAATACGCACAGCAGAAACCTCTTAAGAATGTAAGGATAACAGGATCACTGCACATGACGATCCAGACTGCTGTTCTTATCGAAACACTGGTTGATCTGGGCGCGGATGTCAGATGGTCAAGCTGTAATATCTTTTCAACCCAGGACCACGCCGCAGCCGCCATAGCTGAAACGGGCGTGCCCGTTTTTGCGTGGAAAGGTGAAACCCTCGACGAATTCTGGTGGTGCACTGCTCAGGCTATGTCATTTCCAGGCGGAAAAGGCCCCCAGCTTATTGTTGATGACGGCGGCGATGCCACGCTTATGTTTCAGAAAGGATACTATGCAGAAAAAGATCCTGAACTTCTTAACATTAAAGAGTCGGGCTCTGACGGTAAAGCACTCCTGAAATCTCTGAAGCTTATGTATGAGGAAGATAATAAGAAATGGCACCGGTGCGCAAAGGACCTGAAAGGTGTTTCCGAAGAGACAACAACCGGGGTTCACAGGCTGTATAAAATGTTTGAAAGGGGCGAATTATTAATTCCGGCTATAAATGTAAACGATTCTGTGACTAAATCAAAGTTCGACAACCTTTACGGCTGCCGCGAATCTCTTCCTGACGGAATTAAAAGAGCTACCGATGTGATGCTCGCAGGCAAAGTGGCCGTAGTCTGCGGCTACGGCGATGTTGGCAAAGGTTCAGCGAGATCTTTAAGGAATTACGGCTCAAGAGTGATCGTAACCGAAATAGATCCCATCTGCGCACTTCAGGCATCAATGGAAGGTTATGAAGTTACGACTGTCGAGGATACTCTTGGCAGAGGTGATATTTATGTAACGACCACAGGGAACAAGGATGTTATCAGAGTCGAACACATGCTTAAGATGAAAGATCAGGCGATCGTCTGCAACATAGGGCATTTTGACAATGAGATAGAAGTGGAAAAACTGGAAAGATCAAAACAGCTCAAAAAGAAAACGAACATTAAACCTCAGGTTGACAAATATACATTTAAAGACGGGCATGAAATATTCCTGCTTGCCGAAGGCAGACTTGTTAATCTCGGCTGCGCGACAGGCCATCCTTCGTTCGTAATGAGCAATTCATTCTCGAATCAGGTTCTTGCACAGATGGATCTCTGGGAGAACAGAAAGAAATACAAACCCGGTGTTTATATGCTTTCAAAGAAAGCTGATGAGGAAGTGGCAAGGCTTCATCTTGAAAAGATCGGCGTAAAACTTACGAAAATGACCAAAGATCAGGCTGACTATATCGGAGTTCCTCCCGAGGGACCTTACAAGTCGGATCATTACAGATACTAAATAAAAAATGCCCGGTCATGCCGGGCATTTTTTATTAATCTCCCTTGTCCACCATATCCGGTACTACCACCGCATTCCTTTCGCAGTAGTGGCATGCGACTTTGACCGGCTTCTTCTCAACGACCCTGAACTTACTTTCAAGCTTTTCGACATTTGTTATACAGTTCGGGTTCATACATTTCAGTATCCCGTGTATCTCATCAGGAACATCCATCTGTCTTTTCTCGATCACATTAAAATCCTTGATTATGTTAATCGTAGCTTCAGGAGCGATCAGAGATATTTTATCCGTTTCCTTTTTACTGAGAGCTTTTCCCTCGAACTTTATAAGATCTTTCTTACCTACACTCTTTGAATCGAAATTGAGACCTATTGATATAAGGGAGGTTTTATTTTTGGAAAGAAGTCTGAATACAGCAAGACCTCTCGGAGATGGAATATGATCGATAACAGTTCCCTGCTCGATCTTGAATACTTTATATTGTCTGTTTTCCGTCATTTTATTCTCCGGCTATAGTTTATATTGTTCCTGTCACGAGACCGAGAAGCGCTGATCTTACGGGTACACCGTTATGCGCCTGCTCAAAATACACTGCCCTCGGGTCGTCATCAACTTCGGTAGTGATCTCGTCAACTCTGGGAAGAGGATGCATTATATATGTATCCTTTTTGAGAAAATCCAGTGATTCCTTATCGATCTTATAGCTGCCTGCAACCTTTTCATACTCCATGGGATCGAAAAATCTTTCTTTCTGCAGCCTTGTGCAATACAGAAAATCAAGTTCTTTTCCGCAGGATTCGACAGTTGATTCTTCGAAATCGATCTTTTTCTCTCTGAGATACTCAATATAGTGTTCAGGTACACTGAGCTGTTTTGGTGAAATGAAGTGAAGTTTGACATTGAAATGTGTGAGCGCCATAGCAAGTGAGTGAATAGTTCTGCCGTATTTGAGATCACCCATCATCCCAATGACCTTTCCGTCAAGACTCCCCTTTTTCTCTAGCATTGTGAAAAGGTCGAGGAAAGTCTGGGTCGGGTGCTGATTAGCTCCGTCTCCACCGTTTATGACAGGAACAGTTGATACTTCAGCTGCTCTTCTTGCAGCTCCCTCGATATAGTGCCGCATTACTATAGCATCACAGTAACCCATAACATTTTTGATCGTATCGGAGAGTGATTCGCCTTTTTTTGCTGAAGAAGCTCCCGGGTCAGCAAATCCGAATACGCTTCCACCCTGTCCGAGCACGGCCGACTCGAATGACAGCCGGGTTCGTGTTGAAGGTTCAAAAAATAATGATGCCACTACCTTGCCTTTAAGCACATCTTTGAGCTTGCCGCTTTTGATCTCTTCTGCCTTTTTCATCAGATGAAGGATATCTTTTTTCTCCATATCCTTGAGAGATACGATAGATCTTCCTTTAAATTTGGGCATTATGCCTCCTGAAATTTATTAAATTCAAATTTTTCTGTAAAAAAAAAGAAGACTTTTGTCTTCTTCGTTCCTGTATATTCTTTGTAGATTTCTCTATTTTTTATCTGCAGCATCCGTCATCCGGTTTTTAGGTATTTACAGCCTGTTGTATCCGGAAACAAAATATATGAAAAAAATAATTATATAGCAATCAAATTATCGTAAATTTATTGAGATGAACGATCTGAACTGATGTATCTGACTGAGGCAGAGATCATTTCTCCCTTCTTTACATTCACAACCGGCAAACCTGACATTCCGCTAAATATCATCAGATGGTCTTCAGAAATGGAATAACTGCGGTTATCAAAAGAAAATTCCGAATCTATTACTGCGTAAAAACAGATCTCATCACCTCTGATGGTGTACGATCTGTCTTCAGAGATCAACTGAACATCGGCCTGACATCTGCCTCTCAGCACAATCACATTAAAATCTTTTATACTGCCGTCGGCAAGTTCGGCAACAGTGATAAGATCACCTGAAAATTCAGCTTTATCATAAGCTTTATTGAGCTTGATTTCCGTTCCGTCAGAATGGCTGAGTTTAATCCCTTGTCCTTCAATCATCATAAGCGTTCTTTCATAATCCTGAAACTCAGAGAAAGGCCCGTCTTCCGTAACTCCCGCGATGCTTATGCGCCAAAGGTATCTTTCTTCATCTTCCCCGAAATGAACTGCAAGCTCTCTCGTGGTTCCTCTTCCGTTCTTCCAGGGCACTGTTTTATAATCTCCGGGTTTTCTAAGTACAGATCTCATACTAGTCATGCCTTCCGGCAATATCCATTGCAACCGATTCCGCGATTTTTATGCCGTCAATCGCTGCGGACATGATCCCGCCGGCGTATCCCGCTCCCTCTCCGCCCGGATAAAAACCTTTTAGTGTTACGCTCTGCATATCATCCCCCCTTACTATCCTGACCGGAGACGAGGTTCTGGTTTCCACACCTGTTAGAACAGCATCGTGCATTGAAAATCCTTTGATCTGTTTATCGAAGGCTGCAATGGCTTCTCTTAAGGCTGAGATCACATATTCAGGCAGCGCTGAACTCAGATCAGTATATCTGACCCCGGGCATGTATGTAGGCGTCACTGTCCCTGCCCGTGATGAAGCTACCCCGTTCAGGAAATCTCCGACAAGCTGAGCAGGCGCACTGTAATCAGATCCGCCAAGTATAAAGGCATTTTTCTCAAGCATGTCCTGAAATTCCATTCCGCCAAGTTCACCCTCAGAGAAATCATCAGGTTTTACCCCAACTACAAGAGCGCTGTTCGCATTCTGTTCATCCCTTGTATACTGGCTCATTCCGTTCGTTACGACCCGACCCTCTTCTGATGCTGCCGCCACTACCCTTCCTCCCGGACACATGCAGAAACTGTAAACGCTTCTTCCGTTCGAACAGTGATGCACAAGTTTATATTCAGCCGCTCCGAGAGGCCCACCGCCCTTATCTCCCAGCACAGCTTCATTTATTACACTCTGAGGATGCTCGATCCTAAAGCCTACACTGAAAGGTTTAGGCTCAAAACGCACTCCTCTTTTATGCAGCATCCTGAAAGTGTCTCTTGCACTGTGGCCTATCGCGAAAATGAAATGAGTTCCCTCTATCAGGGTGTCATCTTCAAGCCTGACACCGGTTATTTCTCCGTCGTCTGAAACAATATCCGTAACTTTTTTCCCGAAAAGAAATTCTCCCCCTGATGCTGATATCTTATTCCTTAAATTTTCAACGACCTTTACAAGCCTGAAAGTTCCTACATGAGGTTTGGCAGCATATTCTATTTCTGAAGGAGCTCCGGCCCTTACAAGTTCATTTAGTACTTTAGCCTTATAATTTTTCGGATCCCTTATTTGCGTATTGAGTTTTCCGTCTGAAAATGTACCGGCTCCCCCTTCTCCGAACTGTACATTCGATTCAGGATCGAAGATCCCGTCTTTCCAGAATCTGAAGGTGTCCGCGCTCCTCTCTCTGACCTTCCTGCCTCTTTCGATTATGACAGGATTGTAACCGGCACCCGAAAGCATGAGAGCAGCAAAAAGGCCGCAAGGCCCGCACCCGATGATCACAGGTCTGAATTTAAGGTTGGCCGGCGCATGACGAATTTCTTCGGAGCCGGATTCTGTAACCCGATCAACATCTTTGTATTTTTGTATATTTAAAAGGATCGATTTTTCTTCTGCAGTATCTACTTCGACAGAATAAACATAGAGCAAATTGTCTTTTTTTCTTGCATCCAAACTTCTTTTTATGATCCGAAAAGAGATCTGAACGGCTTTTTTTATTCTCAGTTTTCTGATAATTGAATTTTTAATATCTTCTTCTGAATGATCTACCGGAAGCTTAAGATTTTTAATGCGAAGCATTGTTTACCCCTTAACTTTAAAACAAATTAGGCGCATGACTTTTGCGCCTAATATAAATTCAGATATTTTTTGAGCCGGTAATTTAGTTTTACCTGTCTCCGCCTCTTCCGCCGCGATTAGCTCCGCCGAATCCGCCTCTGTTGCCGGTCTGGCCGCCTCTTCCGCCGCCGAATCCGCCTGATTTACGAAATCCGGGTCTGTCCCCGTCAGGTTTAGGTCTTGACTCGTTAACTCTTAAAGCTCTGCCGTTAAGATCTGCACCGTCCATCTCTTTAATCGCTATGATGGCCTCTTCATTTGACGGCATCTCAACAAATCCGAAACCTTTTGAACGGCCGTCGATTTTATCCTTCACAACTTCTGCCGAATCAACTTTTCCAAATTGTTCGAAAGCCGCTCTTAGATCCTCGTCTTTAGTATTGTAGGACAAGTTACCTGCGTAGATTTTCATTCGATTCTCCTGCTTTGTGTTTCTTCGTAATTAAGTTTCACCCCGACAACAATTTGTATTTCTCTCCCACAAATCATTTCTCATGAGTATTTTAATATATATATTGCGAAAAATCAACAACTAAAAAATAATTTTTGAGGGATAATAATTTGCTGATTCAGAGCTTGAAATATTTGTATTTTTAGATTATATTACATTACCTTGGAAACATAACAAGTCACGGAAGGATTATGACGATAAGACAGCTCAATATGGATTTCGGACCGCATTACAGAGAACATAATATTATCGGATATTCCGAAAGAATCTCAGAGGTTATATCAGTTGTAAAGATGATCGCCTCCACATCACTTTCAGTATTAATTTCCGGAGAGAGCGGGACAGGTAAAGAAGTTATAGCAGAACTAATTCACAAACTCAGCGACAGAAAAGACAAAACCTTTATACCGATAAACTGCGGTGCAATACCTGAAGGTCTGATAGAGAATGAACTTTTCGGCCATGAAAAAGGATCCTTTACAAGCGCAAGCGACAAATCCAAAGGATATTTCGAGACCGCAGACAAAGGAACCATTTTTCTTGACGAGATCGGCGAACTCCCTCTCTCAAGCCAGGTAAAACTTCTCAGGGTGCTTGAAAACGGAACTTTCATGAGGGTCGGGGGTTCAAAAAACATTAAAGTGGATGTCAGGATAATCGCAGCAACGAATAAGAATCTTCTTAAAATGGTTGAAAAGGGAAATTTTAGAGAAGATCTCTATTTCAGGCTTAAAGCTGTTACTCTTCAGCTGCCTTCTCTCAGAGAAAGGCTGGAGGATATTCCTGTTTTTGCACTTAAGTTCGCAATAGATTCAGCAGAAAAGTACAAAAGAACTACGCTCAGCTTTGATAAAGAAGCCATGACAGAGATCGCTAATCATCACTGGAAGGGAAATATTCGGGAACTCAAGAATTTTATAGATATGCTTACCGTGATGGAGCCGGGTAAAACAGTTACGGGTGAAATTATCAGAAAATATCTTAAACCTGAAACAGCTCCCTCATATCTGCCGGTGATACTCGGATCGAAAGAATCCGAATACAATAATGATTTGATATTTAAAACACTCCTTGAGATCAAAAGCGACCTGAATCTTATAAAAAAATTTATTTTCAACACATATACAAATAAGATAACCCCCGCATATTTCAACGACAATGATGATATACTCGATGTTTCCAGAGAGATCGTTTCTAATGAACCTGTGACAGAAAAGGACGAGATAATCCTCACACTGAAGAAAAACAGAGGCAACAGAAGAAAAGCCGCCGAAGAACTCAATATAAGCGAAAGAACCCTCTACAGAAAAATTGAGAAATACGGGATCGAATTATGAAATATGTTTTTTTATCCGCAATGCTTTTTTTGGTCACCTCATGCGGGAATTATTCCTTCTCGGGAAAAAGCATACCTTCGGGAGTTAAGAACGCCCAGCTTCTCGTTTTTGAGGATAATTCAGGAAGATATGATCTTGATCTGCCGGAAATATTGCGTGACCGTGTTACACAAAAGATCGAAGACTATAATTATTTCGAGATCGAGAATTCGTCTGCAGCAGACTCAAAAATTTTTGGAACTATAAGATCTTACAGCGAAAATTTCGTATCCCAGACAAGGGACGAGATCGCAGACAATATTTACATGACGATGTCGGTAGAAGTGAATTTTTATGACAATAATTCTCAGGATTTTATAGTCAAAAGCCTTAATATCTCAGAAACTGAATATTATGATCCTACCGGAGGCGATTCGGCGAGGGACAGTGCTTTTGAAACACTTATAGAAAAACTTTCCGACAGCATCGTGATCGGATTAAGTTCAAACTGGTAAAAGAGGCTGCAAATGGACATCACAACAGTTAAACTCGATTTCCCCGAAGATGCTAACATAATACTGGGTCAGTCACATTTCATTAAGACCGTAGAAGATATATATGAAGCTCTTGTCAACACGGTGCCCGGAATAAAATTCGGGATAGGATTCTGTGAAGCATCGGGTAAATGCCTTGTAAGATTTGACGGAAATGATAATGATCTTTCAAAACTGGCTTCAGAGAATGCTTTAAGACTTTCATGCGGACACAGCTTCATAATCATAATGAAGAACGCTTTCCCGATAAATGTTCTGCAGAGGATCAAGGATGTTCCTGAAGTGTGCGGAATATTCTGCGCCACAGCAAATCCGGTCGAAGTCCTGGTCGCACAAACTGATCAGGGTCGCGGAATAATCGGAGTGATAGACGGTTCAAAGCAGACCGGTATCGAGGGTGATGAAGATAAAGTTTGGCGAAAAGAATTTCTGAGAAAGATCAACTATAAGCTCTGATCCCGGTACCTCTATTCGTAATCATATACTCTGACAGATCTTCTGTCATCTGCGATCACGAAAAGTCTGTTTCCCCTGAGCATGAATATTTCATTTCCCGAAGCGAAATCAAGAACTGTACGGTTTATAAAAACACCGCCGTCGAATATATCCACATAAAATGAATCCTGATTAGCTTCTGTCCTTATCATTGAAGGCTGAGCCCATATCCTGTCCTTCTTATCTACCTGAATCTGATTCACAGCTTTCTTGTAATATTCTTTTGAAGGATCCAGAGGATCAAAATTCGAAGCGACGATAAACTCATTCAGCTGCTCTCTCTCATATTCATTGTACGGGATCTTCTCGTAGGATTTTTCTGTCTCATAGATCATTCTCCCTCTGTTGTCCGCTACATAAATCTTGTACATTCCGCTCGTATTCTCGGCTATGTAAAACAGTCCGTCCTTAGCAAAATATGATGTAAGTATATCGGGGAAGAAAAAATTCTCATCCATAGGGATCTTCATTTCTCTGACCACGAACTCTATCTTCAATTTCCCGTTCAGAACGCACAACTTATTTACAGAATAACTGACGCTGTCGATATTCTCGATTGTTGGGGCAAAACTGCTAAGATTAGTTTTGCCGTCAGACTGAAGCGATACAGGTCTTAATCCTGCCATCACGAACTGTGATTCAATAAATTTACCGTTATTGAGATATCTTACATATTTTCCCGAAGGAGGATCGAAAACTAAAAGTGTGTCATAAAGCATCGCGAACTGTGTAGGATTCTGAAACTGTTCTACGCTGATTCCGCTCTGCTCGGGAAAATACCTTTCGAATTCTCCGTTCCTGTTGTATTTTTTGATCGTTGCATGTTCACCGTCAAGAATATAAATATTATCGTTCAAATCTGTAATAACATTATATATATTTCCGAAACCTGCCATAGAATCGGGGACATTCTCCGGTCCTTTGAGCTCAAACAGTAATGTTGCTTTCGGAGAATAAGTTCCGTTGGGAAGACCATTATTATTGTAGTATTTAACACCGTTCAACTCTTTAACCGAATAATTCTTATCCTGACTTACACAACTGAGAATAAGAAGTGCTGTTAAAACCGTGATCAATGTTCCGATAAAAAATTTCATAGTTAGAACTCCGTAATTTTGCCCTAATATAAGTAAAAATGCTCCTGATTTCAAGTTATATAAATTTACAAATTCATTCTGAATTCGATCCTCATCTCGTGGAACGGTTTCTTGTCATAGGATAATTTCCTGCCGAAATAGTTTAAACTGCCGGAAATGTCTTTTCCGAATTCGTGATCGGCTGATAAATTCCATCTATAGCTCCATCCCTGCCCCATTCCTGAATTCATACTGAATACTGTTTGTTTATCGGATTCGATCCGGATAACATCCATACCTGCTCTAATTACACCTTTATCAGTCATTCTGAATGAAAGGGCCGGTGAAAACTTATAACTTTCAGACTCAAGTTCTCTTTCACTTTCGTATTCATTGCCGTACTCAAAGGTGAGAGAATAATTTGAACCGGGGGCGGTATCATGCCTGAATGTATAACTAATATATGATGACCGTATGTCATCAGTCCTTAAATTTCCCGACGAGTTGAATCTTTCAAATGAAGATGTACTCCCTGATATTTTATGTGCAAGATCTCCCGATCTGTTCCTGTATGAAAGATAGTGACCGGACGAAATAGTGTTCTCGGAGTAATTCTGATACTCTTTCAGAACATTCTTTCTATAATTATAACTGTATTCAAAGCTGTTTCGCTCCTTTTTGAGAAAATGGACCACTGTTCTGCTCTCTATCAGGCCTTTCACTGTTGAATCGTTCTGAAATTCTGTCAGGTTAAGGAACATTATGTCGCTGATCGGCGGATTTTTAGTTCTTTCGGTAACAGTTATATCCTGACTCAGGTCAAACCTTGACAGCCAGTATAAGATATTACCTCTGTTCTCAATTTCGTCAGGGTCGAAAAAAGACCTGAGATCAAGCTCAACTCCCGTCAGATTGACCGGACTGCCTGAATAATTTACATAGTAATCGTAATTACCGAAGTCATCGGGGAAATATTCGCCGTCAAGAAGAATGTATGATCCTGTTCCCTCTTCAACCCGGTAGTAGGTCCTGACTTTGGGAGTATAAGAACTTACTTCAGTCCCGTATTCGAGATAGATCCTGTAATTGTTGCTCCTGTTATAATTTGCCTTGATATTAAGCAGGTCGTAATTATTATCAGAAGAGTCTTTGTCTGCGTAATTATTAATTGCTTTGGTCCATGTCAATTCAGAATTGAATACAGTACCCGTTCTGTTCTTCAGTTTTAATACATTCGCCGTTCTGCGTAAATACACATTTCTTGTATCATTTTTCACTTCGCTTTTGACACTGAATTCCGTGCTGTTACTTAAACCGAAAAGATCATTAAAAGAATACTCTACTCTCCCTCCGGCCGATCTTTCTTCTGTCCCTGAACTGCCGCTATCTTCAATGGTCTTATAAATTCTGTTCCTGAGGAAAGGTGAAAGCACTGCACTTCCTCTTCTGAAGGAATTAGACAAAAAATAAGTATCTTTTTCTGTCTCGAGTGAATCTTCAGACAGCCTTTTCAGCTCTATGTCGGCTTTGTAGGAATAACCGCCGAAATTACCTGACGATCTGAATACGGCAGAATTCTCAAAGAGATCATTTTCAGTCTCAGTCCGGTTAAAAATAATCCTGTTATCTGTATATTCTCTATACCTGTGACTTAAATTTCCGCCGTATCTTAGAAAATCATGCCCACTGATCTTTTCCCCGTAGTCTATATCTTCCTCGGTAGCCGCCTCCACCAGTCTTGAAGGTAATATAAGATCACTGTTGTAATGCTTCCCGGACAGAACTAGTCTGAATATTCCTGATTTTCCATCCTCAGTGCTCAAAGTGATCTTCTGAGCCGTTCCGATGCCTTTAAATTCGTGCTCATCCATGTAATAACGATTTCTGATAATATCAGATGCCGCAACTTCAGTTTCCGATTCAAAATACTTATCTTGATAAAGGACAGTTCCGTGTATCCTGGAATACGAACCCGGTGTCTCTATCACTAATTCAGGCAGATAATCGCCCCCGTTCACAGGATCATAAACATAAATCGCGGTTCCCGTGCTGTCGTAGGACAGATAATACTCTCCCCCGTCTTCAAAATATGAAAATCTGACCCTGTAACTCCCGTTACTTGCTCCTGAATACACAAAATGAGTTGAATCCGGGGACAGCAGGTCGTAATCACCGCTTTCAGATGATTCATATCCCGGGATTCTTATGCTGCTCACGCTTCCCGCACTTTCCATAGCAGTCCTGATCCCGGAGTTAAGTTCAAAATTCAAAGGTTTTTCCATGTCATCATTTTCAGAATAGTAATGAATTTTTAAACTGAGCTTGTCATTTAAGAGCTTATTTTGCGATGCAAGTGCGTATGAGATCCTCTCGTAATCATCTTTATATGATCTGTAGTCAACTATTATCCTGTCACCGTCACTTATCAGATTTCCGTGCCTGAAATATAATTCTGATGTTTCGTAATCACAGAAATATTCATCACCCCGTCTCATTTCTATGCCGTTAAGATAAACTGTTTCGGAATTCTTTATTATTTCAGCTCGGGAATTATTTTCTGAGATCAGATAGGGGCCGAGAACACCTTCCATTCCTGAAAACTCCGCAGTTTTATTTTCTTCCTTTTCGGCTGACACGAAAGCTTCGGCATACTGACCGTTAATTGAGACATTAGCATAGACTCCCGAAACTTTTCTTTCAAGTGATCCGAACTCACCTTCCTTATAAGTGTAGTCATGATCACCCATTCTTGTAAGAAAATTAGGATGTCTGAACTGAATATGAATGTTCTCAATATTTGATAAAGCTTCCGTTGAACCTTCTTCGGACATTGCAAGATTATCATCAGAAATATATGCGGATACATCAACATTTTCTGATATCCTTCCGTTGAGTTCGAGATTGAAACCGGAAACAATACCCACTCCCGAGCCGGCATCGATATTCAACCCCCTGTATATGACTCCCTTTCTTTTGAGATCTGTAAAAATTTCATTCTCCTCCAAGATCTCCGGGATAGTGAGGGTATCTGCCTGGATCGGATCATGTAAAATATATCTTGAGAATGTTTTACCTTCGAGCCCTTCATAAAATTCATCCGCCCTGAGCTTTGCAGATGTTAAGATGATAATTACAGCTGAAAAAAGCATTATGTTCTTTGAAACCCAACCCACTAATTCAAGCCTCTTCAATAAATATTAACATGTAAATTATAAGTTAAACAACGATAATTCAAGCAATTATTCTCTGATGAACAAAATTTATTGCAATTTGTTCAAATAAAAAAGCTTGCTAATAATCTAAATTTAAGCTATAATTCAGCTTTAGTAACAAAAAAAGTTGAAATAAATGCAATAAATAACAAATAAGTGAGGTTACAAAATGATTAGGAAGATTTTTATTTTACTGGTTCTGACCGCGGCAGTTCTGTTTGCCAAAGTCAATGTAGGATTCTACTCTCTGACTCAAACCGGAGGGGATCTTCAGAACAAATGGATCGGTTATGCACTGGCCGACATCCTTGCGGAAAAACTTGGAGCAGTCAGAGAGATAAATGTAATTACTGACGATCAGATATATGATTTCCTTGTATCGAAAGGTATGAATCCGTCAATCAACACCAGAAGCATCAATTCGTTCAGCGAGGACATCAAATCGAATTTCGGTCTTGATTTTGTTGTTACTGGAAATTACAGTGTTAATCAGGACAACAGCCTGCCTGCCAACATAGTCGTTTATGACCTGAAAGAGAATTTCACGAACTCACCTATCGTAATTCAGGGATATGCAAATGACCTCTATACAATGGTTTCCTATATTACTCAGCCTATTTGCAATAATTTGAGACTGAATCTTTCCATGGACGAGTTATCGAAGATCAAGCAGATCGATCTTACGGTTAAAAGGACCGGCATGGCAAATATTTACAAAGGCAAGATCAATTTAAGATCCAAGGACTACAAAGGAGCCTCTGATTTTTTTGAAGAAGCTTTTAAGGAAGACCCTACAAATTCTACAGCTAAAAAACTTTATGATGAGGCACTCTCGCATTTTTACGGGAACGGGATTTTCTCTTATAACCTGCTGGAAACTGATTATGAGAACAGCACTCCTTTCAGAAAGCAGTACATGATCACAAGAAAAATATCAAAAAATTATACCGGTGAGATCATAGCTACAAGCCTTTCTCCGAGAAATGTCGGGTCGCATTTTGACATTAAAATGGATATCAGACTGACCCTCTCGCAGGATGTTTACTCTATTACTTCAGATCTGATAAGCAAATTTGCAAGCGGAGGTCAAAGCGCGGTTCAGGGCGGAGTTTACAACCCGAACGCCACAAAAGTACTTACTGAAAGAGAGATCTTCGAGAAAAATGTAGAGAACTTCATGCTTACAGTAAAATTTGTTGACAAAGACGGAAAAACGATCCATCAGGCAGAACAGTCTTTCAAGACATCTTTCGGAATGACATATTCGGGTGCTGTAAAAGATAAAGTATTCCATAAAAGATCGATCGATACATTCGTTTCTATGGTTTCAGTACCTAGAGATATCGTGAAAAATACTGTTGAAGTGAAGATATCAGTTGAATAAACCTGATCAAATACAAATTGTAAAAAACCGTCCGAAATTCGGACGGTTTGAATTTTGGAGAAAGTATTATAATGAAAACAGTAGCGCTGAACGGAAAAAATCTTGATCTGCGTGCATTCTGCAGGATTTTATACGAAGGATTCTTTGTTTCAATAGATGAAACTTCAAAAGAAAGGATAAATGAATGCAGAACGATAGTGGAATCAATCGTTGAGAAAAATGTTGTAAGGTACGGGATAAACACAGGTTTCGGGAAATTCAGCAATGTAATAATTGATAAAAAGGACACTGCTCAGCTACAGAAAAATATCGTTCTTTCTCACGCCGTAGGTGTCGGAAAACCCCTCTCTGAAGATATCGTCAAAGGTATTATGGTACTGAAGCTCAACAGTTTTCTTCAGGGATTCTCCGGAGTGAGGCTCAAAGTGGCGGAAACCCTTGAACACATGATAAATAAAGGTGTAATTCCGTTCATTCCGGAAAAAGGTTCTGTCGGAGCTTCCGGTGACCTTGCGCCGCTCTCGCATATGGCACTGGTGATGACAGGCCAGGGAAATGCGTTTATTAAAGGCAGGCTCATGACCGGCGAAGACGCAATGAAGAAAGCCGGAATTCCTGTTCTGGAACTTAAGCAGAAAGAAGGTCTAGCAATTCTGAACGGCACTCAGGTAATGACTTCTATCGCAGCTGTATCTCTCATTAAAGCTGAAAACCTTATAAAAGCTGCGGATATCGCAGGAGCAATGAGCCTTGATGCGCTGAGAGGCTCACTGTCGGCATTCGATGAAAGGATCCACGCCGCAAGACCTCATAAAGGCCAGATAGCTACGGCTGCCAATTTCAGAAAGATTTTAAAAGATTCGGCACTTTTGCATTCTCACCTCAACTGCGAAAAAGTCCAGGACGCTTACAGTTTAAGGTGTATCCCGCAGGTCCACGGCGCGGTAAGGGATACTTTTAATCATGTTAAAAATGTTATAGAGACCGAGATGAATTCCGTTACGGATAATCCCCTCGTTTTTGAGAAGGGGCACGATGTCATCTCGGGAGGAAATTTTCACGGAGAACCTGTCGCCTTCGCAATGGATTTCCTTGCAATAGCATTATCCGAACTTGCAAGTATCAGCGAAAGGAGGATCGCATACATGGTCGATCCGGCTACAAGTGACGGACTTCCTGCCTTTCTGACTCAGAAAGGCGGTCTGAATTCAGGTTTTATGATGACTCAGGTAACCGCTGCAGCACTCGTCAGTGAGAATAAAGTTCTGTGCCATCCGGCTTCAGTTGACTCGATCCCCACATCAGCTAACAAGGAAGATCATGTGAGTATGGGAACTCACGCGGCAAGAAAATGCCTCGATATTATTGAAAATGTTCAAAATGTTCTCGCTATCGAGCTGATATGTTCCGCACAGGCACTTGAATTCAGAGGACAGGAAAGATCTTCAAAAGCGATCATGGCAGTTCATAAAAAAGTCAGGTCAAAAATAGATTTCATGAAAGAAGACAGATATATATATCCCGATATTGTAGCTTCATCAGAAATTATCGGATCGGGACTTATAGTAAAAGAAACAGAAAAAATTGTCGGAAAATTAATAATTTAGCAGGAGAATATAATGGTTGTGATCACGGGATCGGGACTGAGCATTGAAAAACTCGTCAGAGTTGCCAGATTTAATGAAAAGGTCAAACTTCATCCTAAAGCGGTAGAAAGGATCAACATCTGCAGAGAAATGCTGGAAAAGAAAGTTAAAGCTAAAGAAATAATGTACGGTGTCAATACAGGTATCGGCGAATTCTCAGAAGTTGTTCTTGATGAAGATCAGACAAAAGATTTCCAGAAATATCTGATCTACAATCATGCTGCAGGGATAGGTGATCCTGCGCCTGTGGAATATGTAAGAGGAGCGATGCTCGGAAGGATCAATGTTCACGCTCACGGCAATTCAGGGATCAGACTTGAGATAACGCAGACTCTTGTTGATCTGTTGAATAAAGGCGTTACGCCTTTTGTTTGCCAGAAAGGTTCTGTTGGAGCGTGCGG
>JAFGUL010000062.1 GCA_016938535.1 Candidatus Delongbacteria bacterium | reverse complement strand
GAGATATTTTCGCATTTTTTGAACGCTCTGAAAAAGGTGGTACGGCTGGAAAAACCGGAAGAAAGACCGATCCCTTCTAGTGTAATTTCTTTAGCTTTTCCTTCCGAAATCAATTCTTTTGCGTGAAGAACGCGACAGCAGTTCCTGTAGTCGTTGAACGCTTCTTTTTTTATTTCACGGAAATAATAGGCTAGATGATGGGCGGGAATATTGACGATCTTTGAAAAGGAATTGAGATTAAGGTCGGAGTTAAGGTAAGGTTTCTGATCTTTCATAACCTCTTCAACCTTCTGTCCGATATTTTCCAGATATTCTGCCGCGAATCCGGGCTCTTTTGAAGAGGTATCTTCCCCTATTTCAGTTCCATCATCTGTCTGATGTATTTGTTCTGCTGAGTCAGATGCAACTTGCGGAACGCGGGGAAGCCCGTAAAGAATTGAAGGAAAAAAGAAAGGCGATATAAGAAGACCCGCAAGTCCCGCGAACGATATGACCTGCAGTGTGTTCAGGGTATAAAAGACTGTCATATTGGCGATCATATATGTGTGAACACCGATCAGGCTGTGACTTAAGGTAAGGATAAAAATAAAACCGAGCAGAACGGACAGCCATTTTATAACGAACTTCTGACCGGGCAGTACAGATCTTTCCTGATGCTTTTTCAGAAATCCCGCTATAAGCAGTGACGACCAGATAATATATATCAGGACGAGAGCGGGCCTGCTGAGATAAACGGCCGGAATATGAAGACCTTTAAGGGCGAACATCTCTCTGAAGATCGGAAATGTTCTTAACGGATCTTCGATTATCTTAACCGCAATATCAGTCTTATATGACCACTGTGTAAGCATATAGGGAATTGAACCGGCAAGAAAAAGAAGCATCGGCAGAAAATGCCATAAGTCCGACATTTTTAAACCAGGCCTGTCTGAAAGAACGCTTCTGACATAAAAATAGAGCATTGGACCGATCAGATAGGTCGGGAAACCTAAATTAAGGAAAGCGATAGCGACAAGATTTATCGACCCCGAATATAAAATCGCGTATTGTATGAATTCATAAAGACTTACAAGAAAGAAGAACCCGCCGAGATAGACTGCTGAAGCGTTCTTTTTTATATTGAAAAATACCAGGATGCCGGATAATAGAATACCAAGAAGTGAGAAAAAAAGAAGGATCAAACTAATACTCCGCAATTTTTCCCTGTAAAATAAACAAAAATTCGCAGGAATCAAATAAATT
>JAFGUL010000061.1 GCA_016938535.1 Candidatus Delongbacteria bacterium | reverse complement strand
TTTGATAGAGTTCATAGAGATATAACATCCAGAGGAAAGATGCCTGTTCTCTGCGGAGGTTCCGGCCTTTATATCGAGGCAGTTTTGAAAGATTACAGACTTCTTAATGTTCCTCCGGATGAGAAATTAAGGAAAGAACTTCAGGATAAAACTGACGATGAACTGACCGTTATACTGAAAGGAATGACCGTACTTCATAATATTTCTGACACATCGAACAGAAAAAGACTTATCCGGGCCATCGAGATCGCATCTTATCAGAAGGATAAATCCATCACAGAAAATGAAATGCCCGACCTAAGTTACATTATATTCGCTATAAATTTTGAGAGAAATGAACTTAAAAGGCGTATCACAGAAAGGCTCAGACAAAGGCTCAAAGACGGAATGGTCGAAGAAGCTAAAGCCCTTTTGGAAAACGGAATAACCAAAGATAAGCTGATATATTACGGTCTTGAGTACAAGTTTCTCGCAGAATATATAGACGGGCAATACAGCTATAACGACATGTTCCAGAAACTTAATTCCGCAATACACAGATTTTCAAAGAGACAGATGACCTGGTTCCGCAAAATGGAACGGGACGGTTTTAAGATCAACTGGATAGACGGGAAGCTTAATCCGGAAACAAAACTGAAAGAAGCTATACAAATTATGGAGAACTTTTGAAAAAAGTACTGATACTCACAGGCGCAGGGCTTTCCGCAGAATCGGGCATAAGAACATTCAGAGATTCAAACGGCCTGTGGGAAGAACACGATGTAATGGAAGTCTGCTCTGTTGACGGCTACTTGAAGGACAGAGAGAAAGTATTAAATTTTTATGACATGAGAAGAAAAGACCTTGCGGACAAAAAGCCGAACGAAGCACATTTTATGATAACCCGGCTGAAAGAGAAATACGGGAACAATATCACCATAATAACTCAGAATGTTGACGATATGCTTGAGAGATCAGGCTGCGAAGATGTGATCCATCTGCACGGTAAACTTAAAGAGATCCGCTGTGAAATGTGCGGACACCTGTTCGACATCGGCTACGGAAAGATCAAAGACCATACCGAATGCCCTGTTTGTAAAAGTCACGCACTCAGGCACAATGTAGTCATGTTCGGAGAGCCGGCCCCAATGTACAGAACACTCTATAACGAGCTCATGTCAGCCGAACTTCTCGTAGTCATAGGAACGAGCGGTGAAGTGCTTCCGGTTTCTGAATTCGCGTCATATACAAGATATTCCATACTGAACAATCTCGAACACTCTCTGGCTATAAACCACATGATCTTCACTCATATTTTCTATGAAAATGCCACAACAGCCGCTCCAAAGATCGAAGCACTTGTAGAAAAATATTTCGAAACAGGTGAAGTCTGAGCAGGTATGATCCTGATACATGAATCTCCTTCATTACTTTAATTTACCAAGTCTGTTAAGCATTTCTACAGCGTCAAATACCTGCTTGTCGAACAAAATCCCCTGCTTAGGTTTCATGTCGCCGCTTTCCATTAAGAAAATATCTTGTCGAATTTTCGGTCATTATCCATAAGCTTTATATCTACCCTATTCAGCCTATGAACTATCTGACCGTTGGACTGGATGAATTTTCGCATCTCGATGAAGGCCTTAATGATCTTTATGCTCATTTTTATGGCGATATCACTCTTCAAGACACCAGCGAGCATAGCAACACCCAACTCAGTGAAAGCATAGGGCTTCCATCTCAGACCAATTTTAATATTATTGGACATCACAATTTGTGATCTCCATTCTGCAAATTCAATATTAGTCATCAGAAAGCAAAATTCTTCAGGAAACCGTTCTTGATTTCTCTTTACAGCCTGATTTAAAACTCTCGTCTCTACCCCATACAGTTCCGCCAAATCCCTGTCCAGCATCACCTGAAATCCCCTGATCGAATAGATCTTCTCTCTGATACTCTCTTCAAACTTCTCCAAATCATATTCTGACATAGTAAACATCTCCCGACTTTACTTTACCGCAATATACAACCGGAGGTATGCCAAATAATGTCATAGCAAGAAATATTTAAAATATTATTACGCTTGAATCAGAAATTCGCTGTCACAAAAGAAGTAAATGCGAACGAAATCGGCTTGAGTCCGTATTCTTTGACCTGAACCTGCATCCTGTTAAGAATTTCATTCTTTGATCAAATTGATCGTAAAAATATAATCAGTTTTGATCTCGCATTTTTTATTTTCTGCATTGGTAACAATTAGCTTAAAGCCGATATTCGTAGTTTTATTTATCTTTATAAGTTCTTTGATCATAGAAATATTGAAGTGCCTGGTCGGTTCTCTGTTCGGATCAATAAAGACTGTTCGCTTCAGCATTTCTTTGCCCTCATCTTCGATAATAACATCAATAGAC
>JAFGUL010000009.1 GCA_016938535.1 Candidatus Delongbacteria bacterium | reverse complement strand
TATGTGAATATTTTATCTCCGATCAATACGACTTATTTTTATCTTCTTTCAGAACTCGGCACATCTCCTTTCCAGTGGTACAAAGACT
Organism: Candidatus Delongbacteria bacterium; assembly: GCA_016938535.1. The sequence continues at coordinate 3,191 of JAFGUL010000009.1, read as the reverse complement.
CACAAGCACTAGATCTGGCTGAAGTATCAGGCGAGATATCTCAGGAGATGTATTTCAACAATGTTCAGATCGACTCCGTTTATTTCGGAACATACTACTGCGAGACCGGCGAAGGTCCATCAAGGAATATAATATTAAGAGAACCTGTTTATACTGCACCTGAGATCACAGGAGTCTTTCATGCAGGCGATCATGTAGTTGTACAATGGTATCAGATAAATGATGCGGATCATTACGACATTTACTCTTCAGCTGATCCTTATGCTAACCCTGCAAGCTGGACTTTCGAAGGATCTCAGAACAATATTCAGACCAAAATAGGATGGATAGACTGGACAGATTTCGACGTATCAACTAACAAGAAATTCTATTTCGTGAAAGCTGTTTACTAGCTATATTTTCTTACTACAAAGAGCTGACAATTTTCAGCCCTTTTTTATTTCATTTGAACTTTTTTCATTGATTGTCGGCACTTTATTTATTATTTTATATCCAAGTTTAAAAAAGGAGGGCAGAATGCTCAAAAAACTGCTTGTTTCATTCATTATCCTTGCTGCTTCATACAGTTTCGCACTCACGCACTTTTATGACGTAAATACAATCGCAAAGGATTCCGTTCTTAACGATGATCTTTATATTCACAGTGGCGCAGTCGTTCAGTGCGACCCGAATTATTTCAGAATTTTTACGGTTAAAGGCTTCATAATTAATGAGGGTACTATCAGGAACGACCCTGTCAACGGGCAGTATTTTTATGTCTATGCCGAAGGGGATGTAAACAATAACGGAACATGGGGAGGCAGAAATCTGGTTCTTTCAGGTTCATCTCCGCAGTCTATATCTTCAGGCGAATTTACTCCGTTCGAGCCTACTGCACTTATATCTCAGAACACTTCGGGAATTGTTGCCGGTTCTCATGTTTTCGTAAGGAACTGTACCGTCAACTTCAACAACAACGAGATGGCCATTTCAGCAGGTTATGACTTTAATATTCAGTCAGGCTATATTACCAATGCCGTATTAATCGGCGGCAACGGTGCTGTATTAAGGGGTGAACTGGAGCCTTATCTTGAAAATTTCACGGGAATTGACCTGAACCTTGAAGGAATACTGAATATTTCATCGAATGTTATGTTTACCGGCAGCACATACAATTATGCCGAGATAAAAAACAACGGCACTTCAAACTGTTTCCCTTTTGTTTCCGGAGACTTTTACAATTACGGAAGTTTGATCGATAACATTTCAGGATACAATTATTTTTATATAATGGGGAATGTGTACAACGACGGCATCATAAGCTGCAGGAATTTCATACTCATCGGTTCTTCGGTCCAGACAGTTTCATGCTCTGATTCTACGGTTTTTGAACCTGTCTCTTTTATATCACAAAATACTTCAGGCATTACGACAGGTTCTGACCTTTATTTTAAGAACTGTGTGATTCAGGCTTCAGGCAGTGAAATAGACCTTAACGGGCATACTGCCTTCATCAATTCTGAATACCTAAAAGAAATTAAGATATCCAACGGGACTCTAAATATGAGCGCTGGAGCTTACCTGGAGAATACCGTTCTTGAAGATATTACTCTTGAAGGTGAGACTGTGATCGGATTCAATAACGATTCATACGGAGAGCTGATCAATAATTCTGTTATGATGAATGACGGTTCAGTCAGAACATTTGAGATTTATGGAGACCTTGTTAATACCGCCGTCATGACAACCGGAACTGCAGGTGATCTTTATGTCCACGCTTACGGCAACATTACAAATTCAGGCACAATGGATTATTACCAGACACTTGTTAAAGGAAATACGGATCAGGAAATAATAGTTTTAGACGGTGCTGTTATCGAAAATACCCGTTTCTATCTGACTTCGGAGCTTGAAACTGCTCCATTCGAATGGCAGTATAATTATGCACCTATTGACCTGCCGAACACCAGTAATGAGACAACATTTCAGATGTACTTTGACAACACCGTTATTGGAGAAGAGTATTTCGGTACATATTTCTGCGAGACAGGAGCCGGGAAATCAAGAAATATCTACATTTACAACGGGACACTTCCAGTTCCTGTAATTACCGACGGGACCTACAGCAGCGGAACTGCAGAAATACAGTGGGAGAACATACCGGCAGCTTATTCATACAAAATATATTCTTCAGACGATCCTTATGCTGATCCTGCGACCTGGACGTATGAAACTGAAGTTTTTACGAATTCCTGCTCTTTAACAGATCAGTCTGATGCAAAGAAATTCTATTTCGTGAAGGCTGTTTACTAGTCGCGCGAAACTGTTTGATCTGAGGGCGGAAAATTTTCCGCCCTTTTTTTATTTGTTTTTACCGGTTATTGTCGTAACTTTCTGTTAACAACGGAGGAAGTATTATGAAACACCCATTAGTAATCATATTATCTTTGTTTTTAATTTTTCAGCTTTCTTTCGCAAAAAAAATAATCGAACTTAATAGCGGGGAAAGAATAACCTGCGAGATCATAAGCGAAGAAGATAACATGCTCACCGTTATCTCCGACACTTTCGGTGAAATGAAGATCAACAGGTCTGATATTAAAGTGATAACTGAGCTTGACGAAAGAACGGGTTTCAGATATGACGATCCTAATCACAATTCACTGCTCTTCATGCCTTCAGCCGAAACGAATCCGAAAGGCACAAAATATGTTTCCAGCTACGAACTCCTGTACATGAATCTAGGTTTCGCGCCTGTTGAGAACCTCCATGTCTCAGTCGGATTTATATTCCCTGTCGTTCCTGAAATGCTTACGAACGGACCTTTATCATTAGGCCTCAAGTACAGAACTTTGAGCGACCCGTACAAAATGAACATGAGCATCATGGGGTCATACACGGTAATCCCTTCAGAATCTGATATCGGTCTGATCACTTTCGGTTCCGCTTTTAACTATTATGTTAATCCAAGTACAACACTGAATTTATATATGGGAAGCTTAACAACGACCATGACATCAGGAGCAGAATCTGCTTTCAGCTTCGGACTGGGTTTTACAAAAAGAACATCGGAAAGCTCTAAGATCATAATTGAATACATGAACGGGGGTTTGTTCGATGAGTTTGAATCGAAAGGTGTGATCCTTTACGGTTTAAGATTCTTCGGCGAAAGAATTTCAGCGGATCTTGCGGGTGTTCAATTTGTTGATCTC
>JAFGUL010000060.1 GCA_016938535.1 Candidatus Delongbacteria bacterium | reverse complement strand
GACGATGATATTAACTTTGAAAGTCCGATCGAAGAAATTCTTACTATAGACAGGAAGAAAGATTCCAAGATCGTAAATTATAATGTCGCATTGAATGAACTGGCCGGTTTTGACAGCCTGATCAGCAATACAAGATACTACTGGAGAGTAAAGCCTAATTACATTTACAGAACAGGCAGGTATCATGATTTGCTTTTCAGCTTCATATACGATCCGACATATTCAATACCGTCGCCTGTTTCGATCTCGGTGGATGATAATTATGTAACTTTGAGCTGGGGGACCGGTAAAGAGGGCGAGAAAATTATGCTCTATAATGTTTACTCAAGCGATGATCCGCATGCCCTATTCCCCGGCGGGTGGACGCTTGTGAATTCAGTTACAGGAACAAGTTATCTTATGAATACACCTGAAAGAAAGAAGTTCTACTGCGTAACAGCAGCGGGAAGCGCGAAATAAACGCTATCTCTCAATATTCTTCTTGCTCTCAATTCTTTCAATGACCTTTTTGGACTGTCTTCCGTAGGAATCGTTCGGTCTTTTTTCGGCTATACCGTTCAATAATTCTATTGCCTTATCGAATTCTCCGAGCTCTTCGTAGCAGAGTGCAGTTTTATATTCGGCTGTGATCTTCCATTCATACGGTGAATCGGCTATTTTCATATATCTGACTTTTAAGAATTCGGTGATCGCCTGTCTGTAGTTCTTTAGCAGAAGATAAGTATCGGCTATGTAGAACTGAACAGCCACTTCATCCTCACCTCTCGCTTCGTACTGAAGCCTTCTGAAATAGTCGAGAGCTGTGTCATATTCCTCATTCCGCTGGTGTATAAGGCCGATCTCTATCCTTTTGGCAAAGATGTCATCCTCGTCGGGATAAGCTGCTATATACTCTCTTATGATCCTTGATGCCGCATCATTGAAGCCGAGTTTCTGATAAAGATCTATGAGGTGTTTCATCGAGTTCTTTTTGAGGTTATGATCCTTTTGGTACTTTAAAATATTCTGAAATGCGGTTATTGCCTTATCGAACTGTTCCCGGTTATTGTAAACTGCTCCGAGGTGGTAGTTGGTCTCGACAGAAATATCATCATCGGGGAATTTATTCACAATAGCCACCCAGATATTGAAAGCATCATCACTTTTTCCTATATTGTAATATACGATCGCTTCCCCGTACATGGCTTTGGGCACCTGCGGACTTTCGGGATAATCCTTTAAAAGAGCTTTATAGGCTTTCAGTGCTTTGTCATATTCGTTCATTGAGAGGAAAGCGTTAGCTTTGGCGAGATAGAATTGCGGTTCGTAAACATCCTTATCGTAATCATTTTTGTAGGTCTTTCTGAAATTATCGAGCAGTTTGTCAGCTTCCGTTATCGATTTTCTGTTATAATAGGCAACAATTATCTTTGATTCGACTGGTTTTTTATCTTCAGGATCGAATTTTTTGAGGATGTCCCGGTAAAGATCTATTGCTTTTGTTATGTTGTTCTTGTCGAGCTCAATATCAGCTAGGGCAAGCGATGCGGAATAGCTGGTCTGACCTTCAGATATGCGGCTCAGGGCTTTTAAGTTCTCTTCAAGGGCGGTCCTGTCATTTCTTTCTCTGTAGATGTCGGAGAGCTTTAAGAGTGTGTACTGCCTGTCAATATCGGCGTTCCTGTTGGATAGCGCACGAAGGTAATAAGTTTCAGCCTTGTCCGTTTCTCCGAGACCGAGATAAATGTCCGCGATCTTAACAGCATAGTCAATTGAGCCTGTACTCCATGCCGAAGAGATCATTCCTCTGTTAAGTTCATCATCAAGTTCTCTGTAGAGTTTTAAAGCTGCCGCCGGTCTGCCGTCCGCGAGATATACTTCAGCAGTGCTTTCTTTTATGCTTGAAGCTGAACGGGCATAGTAAAAACGGTTTTTTATCTTTTCAAGGATTTCGAGCCTTGATCCGGGCGGAGTTGCAGCGGAATTCAGTTTCATGTTAAGGGCCGAATAAAGCGCGAAACCGCCTGATGCTGATTCAATAATTTTATCCGCTATGAGTTCGGATTTTTCGATCTCGCCCGCCTCTCTGTATATCTTCGCCCTTAAAAGTTGAGATTCTTCAAAATAAATAGAATTCTCCATGCCTGAGAAAACATTTCCCAGTTTATCGGCAATTTCTGTTCCCGAACTTCTTTTGCTTATCTCCGTGAAATATTTAAAAGCGAGCGTTTTATTCTGATCGTCGAACTGTTCTTTTACTATCTGATCATACACGGGCCTCAAAGTTTCCCTCGGATCATCCTCAACATTGAAAGTGATCTGATAAGCGTCGAATATTTCTTCCGCCGCCCTGAATTTCCATACTTTTGCTACCTGAGGGTCGAAAACCGTCTGAACTAGTGCTTCGAAAGATCTTTTAAGCTCAGCCTTGTCGGGAATATTCAGTCTGATCGCTGAAACAGCCCCGATGAACTTTGCATCAGTACCGATCTCTTCAGCACCTTTAAGTTCGGCGTGCTTTTTTACGAAATGATCAGCTTTTGCATAATCTTTCATATCGAAGAAATAGAATTTTGACCAGTCAAGCAGCAGTTTAGCCTTATCCTCTTCAAAAAGCGCTCGCGAAGACAGGTCAGCGAGCTTGTCGCTTACATCTTTCTGCCTGAGTTTGTGATCTTTAAGATATTTCAGTCTTGTTTGAGACAGACTTCTGTATTCCGATGCTCCGTAATTATTGATTATCGAAGAGTAAAGAGCTGCGGCATTATCCCACTGTTCGAGTTTGAAAGCTGATTCAGCCGCGAGAAAAAGCGAATTGTCGCAGTATTCGGAACCCGGAAAATCAAGAGGGTGGTTTCTGAGCAGATCGAAAGCCGCCGAAAGCCTTCCTGAATCATAATATGATCTTCCTATCATGAAATTGATCATTGAAGAATGTTCGTCTTTCGGGAAAAGTTCGAGATATTTTTTTAAAGAGACTACACCTTTTTCGTGGTTAGATGCTTTAAAAAAATTGTCTGCAGAGTTGAGAAGGGCTGATTTGACCAGATCGGATACTTTCTCATTTTCCGATCCCGAGACCGCTGCACCGTAGAAAGAATTTCCCGCTTCGGTGAATTTCTCGAGAGCTGAAAGAGTGTATGATATCTTTATAAGTGTTGTCAGGCCGCGCGCTGAATCAGGCACAGCTTCAAAGTAGGGGAGAGCCTTAGAATAATTACCTTTAAAATATTCAAGATCGCCTTTGAGTTCATTGACTGCAGACTGATATTGATCCGGTATATTTCTCTCCCTGTCGAGCATTTTGGCGGCTTCTTCATATTTGTTCAGTCTGATCATGATATCAGCATGTTCGATTATCAGGTCGTAATATCCGCTATGATCAGGTTTTGAAGCTCTGACGGCATCACCGATAATTTTCTCTGCCCCGTTAAGATCATTCTGCCTTTTAAGGAAACGGGAGTATTCAAGCCCTGTCTTCGGTTTCATCTCATTCGATGCGGATCTGAAAGCGTCCCTGTAGGTACTTTCCGCGATCACGGTCTGGTTCTCTTCCTCGTATATCCGGGCAAGAATAACAAGAGCTGAATTTGTGAAATTATTGGAAGGATAAGATTTTCTGAGCAGTGCAATGTTGTCCTTCGCCTGATCGTTCATGCCTGATTCTCTGAAGAGCAAGGCGGCTTTATAATAGGTTTCAGGTATCCGGTTGGATTTCGGGAAGTAATTTTTAAGCTGAAGATAGTATCTCGCCGCCTTTTCCTTATCTCCCGATCTCTCAAAGAGTTCCGCGGTCTTAATGATCGCCTGCTCTGAATGTTCGGACCTAGGATAGTCGAGGATGAGTTTCTGGTAATTCCTGAGGGCATTCTGTTCATCGCCGAGCATGAGGTATGATTCTGCAAGGCTGTATTGAACGAGTGGGGCCGAGATGCTTGTCGGGTACTGCTCCAGAAAGCTTCTGAACTGCGTTATCGCTACATCGTAGATCTTATCGTCATACAGTTTCATACCGTAGGTGAGATTAGCGCTTTCGTCCGATTGCGAACGGACCTGAGCCGCGAACATTGTTATCATGATCATTAAAATGAGCTTTCTCATGTATAGAAACTCCGTTATTTCGTTATCCAGATCGGGTTGGAATACGCCCTGTGTTCCAGGGTCTTTCCGTTCCCGTGAGTTGAAGATGTATATATCTCCAGCCTTATATAATGGTCTATATTGTCGTTTTTCAGATCGATCCTTTCGTTAAAATGATAGAGAGAATCGACGAATTCCTTTTTCCAGATTATCTTTTCCTCATACGAATGAATTGAGCCTCTGTAAATGATTATTCCTTTTATTGAGCCCGAATATGCCGATGAGTTGACGAAAAATTCAGCTTCAAGATCTCCCGGTTCAGCCTTGAATGAATCGCCGAGGGAATAAATTTTGCTGTTGTTTCTTATACTTATGATAAAGTGCGGTCCGTTCGTAATATAGCAGTGTCCTTTTTTTACAGCTTCGAGGATGTCCTCTTTCTTCTTAGATAGAGAATACGCAACAGTTCTGCTCTTACCGAATATCTGTTTGTTCTTAGTTGTAAGTGCGAACATCGGGAATCCTATCTGCCTGAAAAGGTTAAAATTGCCGTGTGCGTCATTTCCCGCTGTAATGAAAATTTTTTCACCTTTGAGAAGCAGCTCGGTCCAGGCGGAAAGGTTCAGGAAAAAATTATCATCGTAATCCCCGTTCAGTATCTGAAGATGCGTGATCCCGTTGGTTGTAACATCTTCCGGGCTCCACTTTCCTCTGCGTACGAGAAGATGTTCCAGAAGCGGAGTCTTGTTGAAAGGGTGAGCCGCAGCTACAAGAGCTTCAGGTCCGGCAGGGTGGGATACCTCAAAAATTGTATTTTCGCTTCTCGTTTCGAGCCATTTTTCCGCGCTGTCTCCTTTCCCTGAAAAAAATTCGCGGTCGTAAACAAGCAGATGAACATTTCTGTCTTTTGAATTTCTGACTGTCACTTCCTCGCCCTGAATTACGGTAACCTTATCATTAGTATGCTCTACGCATGATCTCTTCATTCTTTCGAATTTTTTGAGTTCGGGGTCGTTGACTAGATAATTGTTCTCTTCATCGTCAAGATCGTAGGAATGGTCTGTCAGCGCAAAAAAATCCAGACCCAGAACTTCCGCACATTTAACCGTGATATCAACAGGAGCCCCGAACTCTACCTGATCGGATGTGAATTCAGAATGGTAATGAAGATCGCCCTGCAGATAATTATCGAACAGTTCCTCGTTATCCCCAAGGTAAATCTCAAGCTCTGAATTGATGCCCCTGAGGTTGCTGTTGATTATCTCTTTCATCTTTCCTTTGATATATACCTGAAAAAGAGCGCTTACAGTTACAAAACCTCTTTTGTCTTCAAGTTCGATATCAAAAGTCCTGGAAAATAATTTTGATGAGATCTTTTCATTGATTATATATGTTTTTATGACAGCCGAACCGTCCTCAAGAACAAAATGAAATTTAACTGACCATACAGTAACGGGGTAGATGTCAGCATCTTTCACGATCAGAAATACGGGGAAAGAAGAAGTTCTCGATTTATAGGGAATGTCGAGAAGAATTTCAGGCTCTTTAAGGAAATATCTTGAGAACGGGAAATATCTGAACCTGTAGTGGATCTCGGGATAAAGCAGTATTAGAGGGAGAAAGCTGTCGTACATACGATAACCTATAGTATTTTATCCTTGTTCAGTTTTCCTGACGCATAAACAGTCAGAGAACTCAAAAGTATCAGAGCTGTAATCTGGAGCGCATAACGGGTGTCTAGAAATACATTCGCGGCATCCTCCTGGAAATTCACAAAGATCAGAAATCCTGCAATGTGCAGCAGTCTCACAGGGAACATGATCTCGTATCTGGTCTGTATAAGTCCGCTGAAATGAATTATCCAGAAATTATAAAGCGTGATGGTTAAGAGATATTTATAATGGACTTTCTCAAAGCTTGCGTAAAGAATTCCCGCTTTGTTCAGATAATGTGCCAGAACTGTAAAAAATACGGCAGAAACAAGACCGATAAAAAATATCAGGAAGCTTTTTGCGAATATGATCTGTCTTAACGAAAATCCCTTGCCGAGTAGGAGTGAAAATCTTTTATGTATCCTTTCGGAATAAAAGCTGTAGTCTATTATTGATGAGGCAAAAAAGAAACCGAAAAAATAAAAGGGAAGAATATTGGCACCAGTCTCGAACAGAGAATATGAGAGCACATAGATGATGAGCAGAAAAGTAAGCATCATCTTGATCCTGACCCTCGGGTCTTTGCTCAGGACAAAAAGTTCAAGTCTCATCAGTCTGAAAATACCTGTCATCTTATCAGCTCTTAAAATATTCTACTGCATTCTTAAAGATCTGAAGCCCGTCATTACCTTCATCTGCTCCGATATTCCTGAAATCGGGGTGATGGAATTTTTCACAGTTCCTTTCCGGATGCGGCATCATTCCCAGAACATTTCCCGTTATATTGACAAGTCCGGCTATTCCTCCCGGCGATCCGTTAGGATTGAAAGGATATTCTTCCGTCGGTTTGCCTGATGAATCCGCATATCTGAAAGCTACAAGGTTCTTTTCGAAAAGCTCATCAATTACATGTTCACCTTCAACTGTAATTTTACCCTCCGCATGTGCAGCCTGTATTCTGATCTTTTTCCCGTTCATGCCTTTCAGCCACGGTGAATTCACATTTTCGGGTATGAGCAGATCCACCCACCGGCATTCGAACCTTGCACTGTCGTTCCAGTAAAGAGATACTCTGGGCTCTCCGGGAGTATTATAGGGTATTATACCGAGGGTTGTAAGAACCTGAAATCCGTTGCAGATACCTATCATCAGTTTTTTATCGTCAAGGAATTTTTCTATATCTTCTCTGAGCTTCATAAGTTTGAGTGAAAATATCTTTCCGCTCTTAACATCATCCCCGTAGGAAAAACCGCCTGAAAATGAAAGGATGTCGAATTCATTTAATGATCTTGAACCGTTTAGAAGAAGATTGAGGTGTATTTCTTCGTTCAAAGCTCCGGCGAGCTCGAAAGCCCTGCCGTTCTCCTTATTGCAGTTTATTCCGTCAGTTATTATTGTCAAAACCCTTGGTTTCATTTATTGCTCCTTTGTGCGCTTTATCAGTATTTGTTTATGTTGACTTTGATCAGTTCAGACAGATTATCGTAAATTTCATAAAATTCTTCTCTCAGTTTGCCGTGGAAAACGGTTGATTCTGTAAGTTTTGAGTCTTTCACCGTTGAAATTTCGGGCGCATCGAATTCAACTCCGTAATAATTGTGTGGATCAATACCCGATGTATCATAGCTGGAACTTTTTACATCATAATACTCGATCGAAAGTTCGTCAGGAAAGTGAAGTTCTGTCATCTCATAATCAGGATCGTTAAGGATTATAGAAAAAATATCACCGCATTTAATACCCCGCAGCTCGAAGATCAGCATCGGTTCGAATATGGTCTCGTTAAATATTCTGTGGAGAACAGTTGAAACATGTTCACATTTTTTGGTCTTTCTGCACGAGCATTTATATCTGATGTCCGGCCATGACGGGAGAATTTCTATCTGCCTGTCAAGGAGCTGCTTATAGAATTCGGAGCTGAAATCCCCATTGATGAGATCTATGGCAAGATGCATATTTTCCCTGAACATGTCTGATACAGATTCGGCCTCGAAATATTTCATCTGGGAAAATACGATATTTACTTCATAATAATTCTTTCTTCCGTCATAAACTACAGCCTCAACTTCATTATCTTCGATCGAAAGATAGGTGATCGCTCTTTTGTTGAAAAGCTTCCTGCCGAGATTGAACTTTGTTATGTTGGCATCTTTGTAGAATTTTTCCTGCAGTTTTTCAAACCACCATATTTTTTCTTTATCGAATTCCAAAATTAAAGCCTCTTAATAAGGTTAATGAAGTCTTTTTCTGTAAGTTCGGCAATAATACTTTCTCCCTTAGGAATAATACCGTCAGAAAGTTTTATCTTGCTTTCTATAAGGTCGTCTATCCTTTCTTCAAGCGTACCTTTTGTAATGAATTTATAAACGAAAGTACTTCTTTTCTGACCGATCCTGTGAACCCTGTCAACAGCCTGATTTTCAACTGCCGGATTCCACCATCTGTCAAAATGGAATACATAATTTGCCATTGTCAGGTTGAGTCCGAGACCTCCTGCTTTTAACGAAAGGATCATTGCCGGTATCTCCAGGTCCTGCTCGAATTCGTTGATCATAGACCTTCTTTCATCCATATCGAGCGAGCCGTGAAAGAACAAAAATTTCTTGCCGATCTCCTTTTCCAGCCTTTTCTGAATAAGCTTTCCGGTGTTAATGAACTGCGTGAATATTATTGACTTCCTGCCTTCCTGCTCGATCGTGCTTATCATTTCAACAAGGCTGTCGAGTTTGGCTGATCTCTTTTTACCGTCTTCGGAACTTTTGTCAGTCAGATAATTAAGAGGGTGATTGCAGATGAGCTTAAGCTTTGTTATTGTCGCAAGCATATTCATTTTGGACAGCTTTTTTTCCGGACTGCTGATCTCGCTCTGGATCTTATTTATTTCGCCGTCGTAAAGCAGAGACTGTTCTTCGGTGAGCGGAAGGTAAATCTTTATCTCCTGTTTATCAGGGAGGTCTCTAATTATGCTTTTATCCGTTTTCATTCGTCTCAGAACAAAAGGACTGATCACCTGATGAAGCTGCTCTTTTTTCAAAGGATCGTCATTTTTTATTATAGGGAATTCATATTTTTCAAAAAAAGACTTTGAATTTAGTAGAAGCCCGGGATTGACAAAATCCATTATCGACCAGAGCTCCATCAGTCTGTTCTCTATCGGGGTTCCCGTCAGAGCGAACTTATTATCTCCCTTAAGCCTTTTAACCGCTTTGGCCTGATCGCTGTTTGAGTTCTTTATGTACTGAGCCTCATCGATTATAAGATATGAGAAATCAAAATTAAGAAGCATTTCGATATCTCTTTTTACAATACCGTAGCTGCAGATAATAATGTCGTGTTCTTTAACAACATCCGAAAGGTCTTTTATCCTGTTGACCCCATAGTGAAGATAAGTTTTTAGAGAAGGTCCGAATTTTTTGATCTCCATTTCCCAGTTGTAGAGAAGTGTGGTGGGAGCGACTATGAGCGAGGCTTTACCCGGTTTTTTATGAAGGAGCAGCGCTATTATCTGGATCGTCTTTCCCAAACCCATGTCATCGGCAAGAATGACCCCGAATCCGAGTTCATCAAGAAAACTCATGAAAGAGACACCTTTCTCCTGATACTTCCTCAACTCACCGACAAAACCGGATATTCCGTTCACATGCAGCATGTGACGGTTAAGGTCTGTTTTTGACAAAAGTTCTGTGAATAGCTCGCTTTTATCAATCTCAACCTGATCTTTCAGGTCATAGTTCAGGGCTTCGAAGAATGAAAGTCCGTCTTTGTACGATTCTTCTTCTTTTTTGAGATTTTTGACAATTCTTTTAAGCGAGACAGCATCAAGTTCAATATATTCGTTACCTATTTTAATAAAATCCTGATCGTTCTTGAGAAATTCTTCAACCGCGTCTTTATCAACAGGGATATCTCCGGCATAGAGCTGCCAGTCAAACTCAAGAAATGATCTCGAGATCGATCTTCTTGAAAGCGTGTTGGATGTTTTCTTTCTTCTGAATCTGATCTTAGCTTTAAGTTTGTTGATGTTTTTAAAGAACTCCGGGTAGAGGATCTTTATTCTGTTCTGTCCAAGAGCTGAAGCATCTTCCTTAAGAAAGCTCAGAAGTTCTTTTTCTGTTATATCAACAAATTCAGGCACCGGTGAAAGGAGCGAGTCTTTTATGTATCTTGAAAACTGCGATGCGCGTATAAGCTCAAGAACGAAAAATGTCCTGATCTCCTGATCCTCGGAATCGAAAATATTTTTTGCGTAAATCAGGTCATGCCCGGTATCAACCCCGTAATTCATTCTCCAGAAACCTTCCTCGGTCTTTTCGAAAGTGACAGTAAATACTTTTTTAGCTGCAACCCTGCTCACCCAGCATTTCCATTCATCATAGTTATAACCGCATATCTGTACCTGACTTTCTTTTATTACAAGATGTGCTATACTGCTTGCCCTTAAGGCTTT
>JAFGUL010000059.1 GCA_016938535.1 Candidatus Delongbacteria bacterium | reverse complement strand
GCATTCTTCTTCCGTACGAACTACCGTATATTCTAAAAAATTAGGACAGCATGTCTGATGTAGAAAAGAGAAATACTGATTCCGGGAACAGCTACATGCACTGGAGACCGTCGTATGCGATTTATCTGAGCGTGATTGCGGCTATTGTGGTCACTCTCGTTATGATGGGCAGCTACATGCAGTACCTTAAGATACTCCGTGCTATAGACGATACTCAAAAGGGAGCTTTCGGATCTGAATTCGGCTACGGTGCGCTTATTCTAATAGGTTTCGTTGACATTCTCATATTACTTGGCGGGGTCCTGATCTACACAATCCAGAGAAGAAGAAAGTACTCTGAAGATCTTAACGACCTTTTGAAGGAACTTCGTGATTCGACAAGCAAGTATGATTCTATTCATGAACGGTATGATCTTATAACTGAAAATATCACAGATGTTATTCTGACTACGGACATGCAGGGTAATATTACTTACATTACTCCATCGATCGGAGCTTATCTGGGTGTGACGCCGGAATATCTTATAGGCAAGAAATTCGATGATTTCATTACAAAAAAATCCGTAAAACTTCTTCATAAAGACATAATTTCACGAAGGCAGAATCCCGACAAGTTCAAGGAAGTGACTACGACTGAGCTTGAGATCAAGGGTAAGGACGATCATAATTTATGGGTCGAACTAAAAATGCTCGGTTATACAAAAAAAGGTCAGCAGAGCGGTTATCTGAGTGTTTTCAGAGATGTGACTCAGAGGAAAAAGAGCGAAAGTTATTTAAGATTCCAGACTGATGTTCTTTATAATATTTCCGATGAAGTTAACATGATTGATCTTAACGGTAAAATAATTTATGTGAACAAAGCCGTTCTTAAAGACCTCAAAATTACCAGAGATGAGCTTATCGGAAGGACTAAATCAGTTCTTCTGCCTGATCCGGAATACAATATTTCGAAAGAAGATATCATTAAATGGGTCAAAGATAAAGGGCATTGGGAAGGAATTGTCGGAAACTATCTTCCCGACGGCAGGAGAAGGATCGTTTCAACGAGATCAAAACTACTTTATGATGAAGATAAGCATCCGATAGGCATAGTATCCATTTCGACCAATATCACAAAGAAGATCGAGATGGAAAAAGACCTCAAACAGAGTGAGAGCAAATACAGACTGCTTATTACGAATGTGTCTGATGTGATATGGACATCGGATAAAGATTTCAGGATCACTTTCATTACAAGATCTGTAGAAGAGCTTCTCGGATACGACTCCAATGAGATACTGATACTCAAGAACAGCGAATACATGACTCCCGATACTATGGAGAAAGTCGAAAAAATCTCTTCCAGAGTTAAGAACAAGTTTAAAAATATCAGCTATCCGATAGTTTTTAATGCGGAAATGATCTGTAAGGACAGAACGAGGAAATGGGCAGAAGCCAAAATTAATCCGCTAATAGAGGATGACGGAACTGTATCGGGCTTTGTAGGTGTATGGAGAGACATAACAAGCTTTATTGTTACGAGCGACAGGAACAAAGCTCTTGAGGAAAGACTTTCACAGTCCGAAAAAATGGAAGCTCTGGGAAGGCTCGCAGGCGGTGTAGCCCACGATCTGAACAATGTGCTTACGGGTATTGTCGCTTATCCTGACCTGCTGCTTCTAAAACTTCCCGAGGATGATCCTCTACGCAAAAAAGTCACGGCGATCAAAAAAAGCGGTCAGAAAGCTGCTGCAATAGTTGAAGATCTTCTGTCGCTTTCAAGGAGAGGTGTCAATAAATTTACTCCGATCAATATCAACGAACTGATCAAAGAGATCCTTGATTCTCCTGAAGTAGAAAAGCTGAAGGTTTACCATCCTGAAGTTTCCTACAAGTTCAGCAAAGGTGATAATGTTCCCGTCATTTCGGGAGCCCAGTATCAGATATCGAAAGTCATGATCAATCTTC
The DNA here is from genome assembly GCA_016938535.1 of Candidatus Delongbacteria bacterium. The sequence goes on along the minus strand of JAFGUL010000059.1, from coordinate 28,878 downwards.
TGACCAATGCGTCCGAGGCTATGCAGTCCGGCGGTAATGTTTATGTGAGCACGAGGAAGGAAAGCTCGTCTGACAATTCTATAAAATACAAAAATATTCCTGACGGGGACTATGCGGTGATAAGCGTAACAGATGAAGGTGTGGGAATATCAAAAGAGGACCAGAAAAGGATATACGAACCGTTCTTTACAAGTAAAGTCATGGGAAAAAGCGGAACCGGACTGGGAATGGCCGTCGTCTGGGGAACTGTTCAGGATCATAACGGTTATATTGAGATGAAAAGCAAAATAGGTGAAGGAACAACTTTTGACATATACCTTCCCGCACTTTCGGAATCCGAAGCCTTTGAATCAGATATTGAAGATAAGACCTCGATCTCAGGACACGGTGAAAAGATACTTGTTCTGGATGACGATTCTATCCAGCTCGAAATAGCAGAGTCGCTTTTCAGAGAGCTCAACTATGATGTTAAAACAGTAAGTGATCATGAAAATATAATCAATGAGATAGAGATTTTCGAACCTGACATATTCGTAATGGATATGATACTCTCCGACGGAACGGACGGGCTCGATGTTTATAAGATAATCAAAGAAAATCATAAAGACCTCAAGGTTGTAATTATCAGCGGATTTTCAGAAAGCGAGAGGGTCTCGGAGGCTTTGAAGCTCGGTGTGAGAAAATTCATACCCAAACCTTTTACAATTCAGGAGATCGGCAGAGGCGTAAGAGAAGTTCTCGATCAGAAGAAATGAAAAACGAAGACTGCGGCAAGAATATACAAGAGCTTTCAGATACAGAAGGTTCAGCTTTAAAAGTTAATGCCGGAAAAGAATCCGGTCAGGGTAATAATGCGGGTTTCGAGAGTTATCTAGGCAGGAAGAAAAAAAAACTCACTGAAAAAGATTATCTAAACGGCATACTCTCCGGAGACAGGGTCACTCTGGGCAGGGCTATCTCGCTTATTGAAAGTAAAAGACCTGACGATAACGAACTTTCAAAGGTCATAGTTGATAAATGCCTGCCTTCATCCGGAAATTCTGTCAGAATAGGAATAACCGGCGTTCCCGGAGCAGGTAAAAGTACATTTATAGAGGCGCTGGGGCTTTACCTTCTCAGGCTCGGAAAAAAAATAGCTATTATGGCCGTTGATCCGAGCTCGAACAAAACCGGCGGCAGCCTGATGGGCGACAAGACCAGGATGGAGCAGCTTTCCGGCCACAAGAATGTATTTATAAGACCTTCGGCAACATCCGGTTTTCTCGGGGGTGTCAACCGCGCCACCCGTGAAGCTATAATTCTGACCGAGGCTGCCGGCTATGATGTGATCCTGATAGAAACTGTCGGAGTAGGGCAGTCCGAAGTGCTTGTCCATTCAATGGTGGATTTCTTTCTGCTCCTTCAGATATCGGGAGCCGGAGACGAGCTTCAGGGCATCAAAAAGGGTATTATGGAAATGGCGGACGCCATCGCTGTGACCAAAGCTGACGGCGACAATGTTCAGAAAGCTGAAATGTGTAAAAAAGAACTTGAGAATGCGCTACACTACTCTCTCGATTTCGATGAGGAATGGCCAATACCGGTAATTACAGTATCATCACTGGAGAACCGTTCAATAGATAAAGTATGGGAGATCGTTGAAAAGCATTCAGCAATAATGAAAGAAAACGGAAGGTTTTATCAAAAAAGAAAAGATCAGACAGCTGAATGGATGCGTTCAACGATCTTAAAAAATCTTGAGAACGATTTTTACAACAGTCCGAAGATCAAAGAAGTTCTCAGTAAATATAAGGAGGCTGTTCTTAAAGGTGAAATGTCTCCTGTCACTGCGGTCGGGGAGCTCATAAGGGTCTTCAGATCATAACAACGCCTTCACCCGTCATACCGTTCACCTTTAATTTCATTTTGCCGTCAAATCTTACATGGCGCAGATATTTATCCTCATAAACACTCTCCATACCGTTCAGAAGCTCAAAATCGATCTTCCCTTCATTAAGATACGGATTAATTGTAAAGTAGATGACCTTCAAAAGTGTAATGTTCTGGAAAAAGTGCGAACCCTGACTCGGGTCAATATGGAAATTCTTCATCCCCTGCTCCACTATGACTTTTGCCTGTGATATCTGTGCCCACTTGACCGGAATTCCGAGCCACGGGTCAGAGCTTCCCCACCTTCCGGGACCTATTAATATGTAGTGCCTGTCTTCTTTTAAGAATTCAGAATTGATCTTATCAAGCACGGCTGCAATATCAACAGTGGTAGATGGGTCGAATGTTTCCGGCCTGATATATATTATATCTGTCAGAGTATTGATCTTGCCGTTACCGAGAGAGTGGACTGAACTCATAAATGCTTTTTTTCTGTCTTTGTCCGAAATTTCCACATCGCTGAACTCAAGACCCTGAACGATCGGCCTGATCTGCAGGAATCTGAATATTTTAGGTCTGTCTTTAGGTTTGTCGAGCTCTACAGCAAATTCAATTTCAACCGGCGAGTTCATTTCTTTTGAGCCGTATTCAAGAAGAGTCGAAATTATTTCCGTCAGAGGGAACATGTCATATTTGAGAACAGGCGCGAATGTAAGGACTTTCCTGCCCGATGCCATAGGGCCTTCAGTAAGAGATCCGCTCTGGTGGTCATAAGTCGAGACGAGCAGTTTTAGGGAATCGTCCCTTTGAGCTTCCTCGAGGTCAAGATGCAGAAGGTTGTCCTTTTCATCTATCGTTGCGGCGAATTTTTTGTCCATATCAAGGGCGTAGAATTTTTTCTGCGTGTTCTTCAGTGCCATGTCGGCGGAAGATATCTGAAGTATCTTTTTAGGCATTTTAGGTGAAAATCTTAAAGATGTCTCTCCGTCAACAATAGTCTTTCCAAGTCCGAGCGCGATATTGGCTACACCGTGCTCATATTTTTCATCCCCCACCGGGTAGAAATTAAGCGATCTGGCAACTCCGGAAATTGAAGGGTAGAATCTCGAATCACCTTTCTCGTCAGTGTATAGGTTTCCCGTGACTTCCTGAATTATCACGGCCATTTTTTCTTCGTCTATCACATTATGCGTTGCTTTCATGTAATCCTTGCTGAATTTGAAGAAAGTGGATGCGAATACTCCTTTTATGGCAGAAGAGAGTTCCTTGTGCCTGACATTTATGTTAGGATCGTTATTAGGTATCATATAAGTCGTGTAAACACCCGCAAAAGGCTGATAGTATGAATCTTCCAGCAGGCTGGATGACCTGACAGCGAGCGGAGTTCTGATATACGAAAGTATGCAGTAAAGGTCTTCTTTTAGTGACGGCGGGAGATCTGCCCTTACAAAATATTTCAGTATTTTTTCGTCAGGCACATTTGAGAGAGCGAAATCGTAGAGGTTATTCATTTCCATGAACTGTTCAAAAACCTCTGTGCTTAAAACTATCGTTTTAGGGATATTTATAATAATGTTGTCATATTTGTAATTGAGCTTTTTTTCTTTCAGGAAAGAATCTATGAATGCGAGGCCCCTCGCTTTACCCCCGAGTGAACCTGTCCCTATCCTGCTGAAACCCGAATAATCGTCAAAAAAATCTTTGTTGAATGTCGCTATCGTTCCTTTTGAAGTGTGGATCCTGTAATTTTTGATGGTTTTATACATATATTCTCTTACAGATTCCATATTGTCAAAGTCTGTTTTTCTTTTATCCTTGATCAGATCTGCGAGAGTAAAAAGTGCTCTTGCCTTAAACCATTTTGAAAAATGATTATTTACCGCATGATATTCAAAAGAGTCAATTGGGATCGTTTCTATCTTATGCTGAAGATCTCTCAGGTCTGAAGCCGTTGTCAGCTGATTTTTTGTTTTAGGATCATTGAACACGAACTCCCCGAAACCGAAATTCGACTTAATGTAATCGCGCAGATCGAGTAAAAGTGTTTTGGAGTGCTTGAAAAGAAAAGAAGCATTAAGCTTTTTTACTTCGGGTTCAAAATCAGTATTGGAAGACTGAAGAAGGATCGGCATGTACGGATTCTCTTTTCTGATCTTTCTGGCGAGCTTTATTCCTGCTTTAAGATACTCTTTTCCTTTAACTGTATAAGTTATATCTGAAATTATGCCGAGAAGGTTCTCTTTGTATTTCTCATAAAGTTCAACAGCCTGCTCATAATTATTCGCTAACAGTATCTTTGCTCTTGCCCTCATACGCATCGTTTTCTGATGTTCGTTCAAACCCTCCGACATCAGTTCTCTCGTCTGATGGAAGATGATTTTATACATATTAGGCAAATAGCTCGAATAATACCGGATCGAATCCTCTACCAGAATAATGCAGTTCGCTCCCACTTCGGCTACATCATGCTCGACATTCATTTTATCTTCGATGAGTTTTATGATAGCCAGAAGAATACTGGAATCACCCAGCCATGAAAAAACATAGTCAATATGTTCAGTATTCTTATTTGACAGAAATGCGGATACTTCCCTCGAGAAGTGTGTCAGAACGACGATCGGTATGCCGGGAAATTCCTGATAGATCTTGTCTGCAAGTTCGAATGGCATTATATCCCCGAGGTTCACCATTGTAATTACCAGATCAAACTTTTTCTTCCTCAGTGCCTGAAAAGCCTCGGTCTGAGTGGATACCTGAGTGAACTGGGGCGGGTACCTTATGCTTAAAGCCACATACTCCTGAAAAATCTGCTCGTCTATCCTTCCGTCAACTTCGAGAAGGAATTCATCATATTTACTGCATATCAGAAGGATGTCCTTAATTCTTTTATCCATTAAAGTTCCAAAAGGTTCTTCCTTGAAATAGAGTTTTTCATTTGAAAATTTCTTTATGTCGTAGGGTTCCATAAGATGCTCCGTTTATTTATGATGGTATTTAATCATTAAATTAAGTTTTTTCAAGCTGAATTTTGTAAATTTTCAAATAAAAAAGGGCGGAAAACCCGCCCTTAACTCAAAATGGTAATAAATATTATACTACTCCGTGATCCATCATAGAATCAGCTACTTTTATAAATCCGGCGATGTTAGCTCCGGCCATATAGTTGATATATCCGTCTTTTTCAGGAGCGTATTTCAGAGCTGCAGCTTTTGAATTGTCGTGAATATCCTTCATTATCCTCTGAAGATGAGCATCAACCTCTTCTCTTGTCCATGACATTCTCAGAGAGTTCTGGCTCATTTCAAGTCCTGAAGTCGCTACACCGCCTGCGTTAGCCGCTTTGGCCGGTCCGTAAAGAACTCTGTTCTTGATGAAGATGTCCTGAGCTTCAGGAAGTGAAGGCATGTTAGCACCCTCGGAAACAACTTTACATCCCAGTTTGACAAGGGCTTTTGCGTGGCTAGCATCGATCTCGTTCTGAGTTGCTGAAGGAAGCGCGATGTCAACTTTAATTTTCTGGTCTCTGATAACATCCCATACGCTTTTGCCTTCGTAATATTTCACTTTCGCGCCTTTGAATTTTGTAGCGTATTCTTTTACCCTGCCTCTCTTGATGTTCTTGAGCTCCATCAGGTATTCCCATTTCTTACCTTTAATTCCGTCCATATCGATAATGGTTCCCGAAGAGTCGGAAATAGAGATACACTTTCCGCCGAGTTCGTTTGCTTTTTCAATAGCGTACTGACATACGTTACCTGAGCCGGAAACAGCAACTACTTTACCTTTGAAAGAGTCTTTCTTTTCTGCAAGCATGTTCTGTGCGAAATAGACTTCGCCGTATCCGGTAGCTTCAGGTCTTATCAGTGAACCGCCCCAGTTTCTTCCTTTACCTGTGAGAACACCTGTAAATTCATTGGCTATTCTTTTGTACTGACCGAACATATAACCGATCTCTCTTCCGCCTACTCCGATATCTCCGGCAGGTACATCTGTGTCAGGACCAATATGTCTGAAAAGTTCGGTCATTAAGCTTTGGCAAAAATGCATAACTTCATTGTCCGATTTACCTTTAGGATCAAAATCGGAACCGCCTTTTCCTCCGCCCATTGGAAGAGTTGTCAGGGAGTTTTTGAATACCTGCTCGAATCCTAAGAACTTGAGGATGCTAAGGTTAACACTCGGGTGGAATCTCATACCGCCTTTGTAAGGTCCGATAGCGCTGTTAAATTCAACACGGAAAGCTCTGTTTACCTGAACTTTACCTTTGTCATCAACCCACGGAACTCTGAACTGTATAAGTCTTTCAGGTTCGATCATTCTTTCAACGATCTTAGCTTCAACATACTCAGGGTGTTTTTCGAGTACGGGAATGATCGTCTCGATGACTTCTTGAGCAGCTTGAATGAATTCAGGCTGGTTGGGGTCTTTCGACATTAAGATATCCATGTACTTTTTTGCTAATTTTGACATGTGTTTCCCTCCATTTAGTTTTTTACCGTTTTCTAGGTAGTCTCTTTTTCAAACTTCAATATAAATTGATACAAAATATTTGTCAATTTATTTTTTTGGCTATTTTTAAAACATACAAGGACAGTTTTTTTAAAAAAACGGGCAAAATTAACATTCTTGCAGCTAAAAAACATCAAAAATTACGGTTTTAAAATCACTCCGTGGCCTGTTTTTCCGTCAGTTTTTACGATTATCGGATCTTTTGTGCTTATATGGCGAATAAAATCATCTTCGAACTCAGGCTTGAACTGTGCGAGGAAATCAAGATCGTAGAAACCGTCCTTCAAAAACGGATTTATCGTGAAATAGAATACCCCGAAAGTGGTTATATTGTGGAAGAAATGCGATCCCTGACTCTGCTGAACAACGAAGCCCTTCTGGCCTGCTTCAACTATGACCGCAGCCTGCGAAACATCTTCCCATCTTACAGGTATTCCGAGCCACGGATCCGAGGTCCCCCATCTCCCGGGACCGATGAGGATATAACTCTTATTCCCGTCAATGAATTTTTTGTTCAGTACTTTAATTGCAGAAGCTATATCATTTGTTCTTGAAGCGTCGAATTTATCGGGAACTATATAAACAAGATCGTGAATGTCATCAATTACACCGTTACCGAGCGATGAGAATGATTTAATAATTGCGTGACTGTTGTCAACTTCGGAAATATTTATCTCGCCTGATTCGAAGTTTGAAGATATTGGTCTTGCCTGAAGAAGGTCAAATGAGTGCATCCGGTTCTCAGGATCAATATTCACCGCAAATTCAATCTCCACCGCATTGCTCATGCTCTGCTCAAGTGTGCCTACAAGATCTAAAAGGATTCTGCTCAGAGGAAAGGTCTCCCGTTTAAGGATATTAGCAAAACTGACTATCTTAGGGCCCGGAAAATCAGCAGTGTCCCTAATTATATTACCTGCATGATCGTAAGTGGAAACTATACTTTCGAAGGCTCCTTCCTTAAAACCGTCATAGATATCTCTTTTAAGAAGGCTGACGCTTTCGTCCGTGCTGGCTTTGAATGAAGAAGTTTTCAGGTTAAGTGCATAAAAATGTTTCTGTGTAAATTTAAGGGCATATTCTGTTGATGACATTTGAATTATATTGTTCGGGAACGAAGGTGAAAACCTTAATGAAACTTCACCGTCAACGATAGTTTTACCCAGTCCGGCCGCTACATTGGCTATACTGATATTGTGCTTTTCATAACCTATAGGATAATCATTGATCGACCTTGCCACACCCGAGAAAGTCGGATACCATGTTTTACCGTGCCTGCTTCCGGATATCTTCTGAATTATCACCGCCATCTTTTCTTCTTCGATGACATTCTTTGTCGCTTTAAGGTATTTCTTGCTTCCGTGAAAATAAGTTGAAGCATAAACGCATTTAACTGCCGTGGAAAGCTCATTGATCCTGGTATGAAGATCTCTGCTGTTATTGGCGATCATATAGGTCGCATATATGCCGGCAAAAGGCTGATAATATGAGTCCTCAAGAAGGCTCGATGATCTTACAGCTAGAGGATATTTATTGTTTTCAAGAAATTTTGTGAATTTCTCTGTAACATAATCGGGAAGTTCTGATTCTACGAATCTGTCGAGTATTGTTCTGTTATCAGAATCTGAATAGGCAATATCGTAGAGTGAATTCGATTCCATGAATTCGGTAAAAACATCAGTGGCAAGTACTATCGTCTGGGGAATCGAGATCACGACCCCGTAGTATGAATAGCTTTTGCGCTTTGTCTTCAGAACATGGTCCATAAAAGCGAGACCTCTCGCTTTTCCGCCGATAGATCCCTGACCTATTCTTGCAAACCCTGAAAGCTCGTCAAAATTATCCTTGTTAAACTGAGCTATAATACCTATTCCGCTGCTTTTACGGTAATTCTTGATCACTCCGACGAGATATTCCCGCAGTTCCTGAATGTCGGAGAAATCCTCGATCTTCTTCGGCTTGAATATTCTTGCTATCTGAAAAAGAGTTCTTGCCCTTAGCCATTTTGAAAAATGGTTCTTTTTCGCATGATATACCAGAGTTTCATCCGGGATCATTTCGAGTGCTTTATGCATATCCCTCAGATTCGAGGCAGTTCTTATTACTTCACCAGTCTTTGTGTCTATAAATCTGAATTCGCCGAACCCGAAATTCTCCTTAACATAAGCTCCGATCTCGTTTAAGAGAGTTTCAGACTGTTTATTGATAAATCCCGCACCGTACGCTTCAGCCTCGGCCATATTTGAACTGACTGATGACTGAACAAGCAGCGGAAGGTCAGGGTCGGACTTTCTGATCTCTCTGCAGAGTTCGATGCCCGCCTTTTTATTATGAACTGAATCCTTATTATACTCAACATCGGTTATCACGCCCAGAACATTCGATTTGTATTCCTTATAGTAACCTGTAGCCTGTTCGTAATCTGTAGCGAGAAGTATTTTCGGTCTGCCTCTCATCCTCAGGTTTTTCTGGTGATCGTTAAGATCCTCGCTCATTACATGAAGCGTCTGATTAAAAAGTGTTTCGTAAAGAACAGGAAGATAACTTGAATAGTATCTGATGGAGTTCTCGACTAGAATGATAACCTGAACACCTGCAGAAGCAATATCATCATCAATGTTCATTTTGTCTTCGATAAGTTTAATGATCGCCACGAGTATGCTTGTGTCGCCCAGCCATGAAAATATATAGTCTGAAGCCGAGCCGTCTTTCTCAATATCCTGCAGGTTGACGATCTTTCTCGAAAACGGTGCAAGGACTACCATCGGTTTGTCCGGATAGAGTTTTTTAAGCTCTGAATTAATATGAAAAGCATCCCATGAGCCGCTGTTATGAAGTGTTATGATAAGGTCGAAATTTTTCTTTTTGAGCATTTCTACGGCAGAATCATAAGACGAAACTCTGTTGAAATGCGGCGGGAACCTGAGGTGCAGAGAAGCGTACTCGTTGAATACCTTTTCTTCTATCCTTCCGTCCTCTTCAAGCATAAAAGCATCATATTCGTTACAGATAAGAAGGATTTCCGATATTCTTTTTGACATAAGTTTTTCAAACGGTTCTTCTTTAAAATGGTATTTAATATCAGAAGAATCAGGCATATCACGAACCTCCGTCTTTGTTACTGCAAATTACATATTGTATTTACAAATATTCATCGTATAAATCAAGTCCAAAACTCTTCAAATCGATATTTTTTTAAAAATAAAATTCATAAAAAACTTGCAAAGTGTTAAAAAATAATTTAATTTCTCAGCCATGATAAATTCTTTCTTCGTTACTGATCTGCACGGAAGTGCATCAAGATATAAAAAACTTTTTGAAAGTATTCTTAATGAATCTCCGGATGCAGTTTTCGTCGGAGGGGACATTCTGCCTTCCGGATTTAAAGGAAAGAATCCGGATGATTTCCTGAACGATACTATTATTTCGGGTTTCCGCTCGCTTCGTCTCAAGATGGGAGATTCCTATCCCGCAGTGTTCATTATTCTCGGTAATGATGACAGCAGGCAGGACGAAGATAAAATGAAAGAGACCGGATCCGAAGGTCTATGGATATATTCGCACATGAAGAGAACAGAATTCAGAGGCAGGAAAATATTCGGCTATTCTTTTATACCGCCCACTCCGTTTCTGCTTAAGGACTGGGAAAAATACGATGTTTCAAGATATACAGATCCCGGGTGTGTTTCCCCGGAGAACGGAAAGAGAACATACTCGATAGAGCCCAATATAGTAAGGTATTCCACTATCAAGAAAGATCTTGAGCTGCTGTTCGGCGAAGAGGATGTCTCCGATTCTGTGGTGATCTTCCATTCTCCGCCTTATAAAACGAAACTTGACAGGGCAGCGCTTGACGGAAAATATTTCGATTCGGTTCCTTTAGATGTTCATGTAGGCAGTATAGCAATTAGAGATTTCATTGAGGATAAACAGCCGCTCGTTACATTGCACGGTCACATCCATGAATCTGCCCGTATCACAGGATCATGGCGCGATTCTATAGGTCAGACCCAAATGTTCTCTGCCTCGCATGACGGTAATGAGCTCGCAATTGTAAAATTCGATCTTGACGATCCTTCCTCAGCGGTCAGGCATCTTCTTTAGGTTTCTTCAGCTGAAGCGGCCTCGCCGGGTCTGTCAGGGCACCTATCTTTATAGCGTAAGATGTTTTATTTTCTATATCAGTGTCCGTAATATAGTGAATGTCGAGCATGTTTTCTGTTTTATGACCGGTATTATAATAATTCATTTTGATCAGACACTGATTCCAGCCTTCGAACCAGTTTGAAAGATCGTTTCTCTGTTTCTCCGTTCCTTCGAAATGAACGATTATATCAATGTCGCTCGCAGGTCCGGCGGTCGCGTTCTTGACGCTGCCGAAGATATAAAATCCCTTAACCCCGAATTTATCACCGTCGAGAGAATTAGCTATCTCGTGAGCATAAGTCAGTCTCCATTTCCAGTGAACATCGCTTTTTACGATCTTAAATTCCGAAGATGAAGTTCTGGATTTAAAAGAGATCTTACCCGCAGGTTCTGCAAACAAGGCTACGGCTTTCTGAAGGTCGGAATTCATGAAAACATGGATGTTCTTTCCGGAATACGCATCTGAAACATCTATAACTTTGACTACATTCTCAAAATTTTCGGAACCGGGAAGTATTGAAGAGAGGTGGTTCTTTGATTTTTTAATAACATCCTCATTGAAAACGGATTTACCGTCATCGGGATACAAGGGAAGATATTTTATATTAGCTTCAACAAGATCCTGAAAGAAGTGAGTTCCGAATGAAAGGTCGGGGATATAATCTTTTCTTTTCTTTGCGATCTCGATGAGCATTGCCGTATTGTTTATGTCTGAATAAGTAACGCTTACTCCGAGTTTAATGTCGCCTCTGCTTCCCCATCTCCCCGGACCTATGAGCATGAACTGTCTCTTCGGAAGAATAGTGTTCAGCCTGCCTATTATCTTTCCGATCTGCAGAAGGTCTTCATAAGATGATGTCTCTGAATACTTTACAGGATCAACATATACGATGTGGGTTATATCATGGACCAGCCCGTTGGGCACATGTTTTTCAGACGAGAAAAGAATTTCATTTTCATAGGCATCCTCGGGTATCTTTGCAGGACGGGTGTCTTCGGAAAAACTCTGCGGGCGGCACTGTAGTATAAAAATATCCTTTCCGTCACATGCGAATTCAATATCTATAGGACCGTCATATCTGTCTTTGAAAATATCGAGAAGTCTTTTTATATCGGTGACTGTTTTCGTGTTCTTCGTAAGTCCGTCGAATGTGGCTATATGGTAATTTTTTGTGTAATCGTGACCGATCTTTCTCGGTGTTCTCAAATATCTGTCGTCAACTTCTGAGACTATGTCTTCAATTCCGGGGTATTCATTTCCGTATTCTGAAAGCAGTTCTGAGAGTTCGACGGTTTCGAATTTACGGGACTTGAGGTTTATAACATCAAGCTGTTTAGGGGAATATTTTACTTTTTCTTCAACTGTAGCGTTGACTCTCAGTTCAGGCTGACCCGGAGAAATAAGCACCGGATAATCGTCAGAGATCCTGTCAACAGCTCTCGTTCCAAGTCCGGGTACTATGCGTAAAAGACCGTCCTCTCTCTCAAGCCGCGGTGACCATCTGTATTCGTTATTGCTGAACGCCACTCCCGCAAATGAAGGTAGAAAATAATGACCTATCCTGTTCCCGACCACCTGCTGAATTATTATTCCCATTTCCTCAAGGTAATCTAAAAGCCCGTGTTCATATCTGTACTCAATAGGGTCAGGTCCGAAAGTTGAAGCGTAAATTTCGGTTATGGCATCAGTAAGCTGGTCGAGCCTCTCTTCCTTTGTTCCCTGATTGGCAATGAACAGACTTTTATATTTGCCCGCGAAACTTGTTCCCATCCTGTCTTCCAGAAGGCTTGAGCTCCTGACGATCAGCGGGTTATCTCCGAGGTCTTCAAGGGCAAGTGTCAGGCCTTTTATCATATCAGGCGGGAAAGTTGAATTTTTGAACACATGGATAACATAAGGATATTCCTGTCTGACCTGACTGATGTCCTTATACTTCTGTTCAACTATATCCTCAAGGCTGTTATAACCCATAAAATCAAGAAGCCCGTCTGAAGTTATATACCATGACCTCGGAAATTTTACATTATCGAACTTTTCTTTATCCGAGACGGAGTTCTTTAATATTTTTGCAGCGAGAAAAAGGCCGCTTCCCTTACCACCGATCTTTCCGTGGCTCTTGGGAGGATGAATTATCGTTTTCATAAGATCGTTAAAATCGTCAACTTTAACATTTTCTTTAGAGATCCCGATAAATCCCTGCTGGTCCGTGAGTATTCTCCTCGTAAGGGCCACCCTGAAACTTTTCTGTCTCGGCTCAGAAAGCTCAAGCCCCTGACTTGAAAGATGATGGTACCGTTCGATCGCGTTTGATATTTCAGGAAGGGACGAATTCATATTTTCAAGGATATTGACCATGAAATTAGATCTGTCCTCTTTGATCCATTTCTGAATACTCTCGAGAATGTCCTGTTCGCTCAAATGTCGTGAAGCTATGTCGAAAACATGGTTGATCTTATTGAAAATGTCATTTGTCTCAATAACTGACATCGGAAAATTATTATCCTTGAACAGTTCGGTCTTCTTCTTGAACGAAGGATTGAATTCATCCAGGAATTTCTCTGCCTCATCTATCCCGCTCAGGCATAGGTAGTTGAGCATTTTCTGCGCAATATTAATGAGAAGTCTCGGATCTGTTCTTTTTAAAAGATCTAAGATCACCCACCATTCACTTTTTTTCTCTTTTACCTTGAGCTGTCCTTCTTCAAAAACTGTTTTGAGCTGTTTGTGCAGTATCTGCATCCCGAACTGTTCAGATATAGAATCAAGCAGTTTTCTTTCTTCCTTGAGAAATGCACCCTCGTCCTCGTCCGGTCTTTCTTCCGTATAGAAAACTTTGATCTGGCCGGCTGTCTCATCTCTCACAAGAATATTTGTGCTCAATTCCCATTTTGTTTCTTCGAATTTAGAGACAACAAATTTTTTTCCCCCGAAAATTATTTTCGCTTTGCAGACATCCGGATACTGAAAACCTTCAGGGAGGATCGCCACTATTTTTTTGCAGAGAGTTTCGGTATTGAGTTTCTGATCGCTCAACAGTTCCTGGATCTGATAAAGGCATTTGATCTCTTTTGCCCTTTCCCTTAAATCTCTTATGAGCCTGCCGAGTGATTCTTTATTTTCCATCGTTTTTGAACCTTATTTTTTTACAGATTTTATGTATCCTCTGCCTGTTCGACCGTCAATTTTGATCAGCAGGGGTTTTTTAAAGACCGCATGAACCACATTATCTGATTCTGAGACCATTTTCTGTTTTTTAAGAAGTTCCCAGTTGATCTCGTATTCATAGTACGCGGGTACAGAAAAATAATTCACTCCGAAACTCGTCATATTATGGAAGAAATGAGATCCCTGACTCAGCTCCACATTCATATTCGGAAGTCCGGCTTCGACAATAGTGTGGACATTAGATATCTGACCCCAGTTAACAGGTATCCCCAGCCAGCTGTCTGAACTACCCCATCTGCCGAATCCGATAAGAAGGTATTTTTTATTCTCGGAACTCAGCTTGTCGTTTTGTTTTTCGATCTCTCTGGCGATCTTGAGCGTATTCTTCGCATCGAAAATATCCGGTTTAACATAAACCACATCGCTCACAGTCTCAGACGAACCGTTTCCTAGAACAAATTCCGATGAAAGAAGATTTTTTTCATCTTCAAAATCATGATCAGCGATCTCAACCTCTTCGTTCGAAACCACCATAGGTCTGACCTGCAGAAAGCCGAACCTTCCTGTCGCATCATAACCTTCACCGGAAGTTGTGACGGCGAACTCTATCTCAACGGGGGTACTGAATTTTTCTTCGCATATCTTTAAAAGGTCTTTAATTATATCGTTTAGGGGAAGCAGTTCGAGTTTCAGCACGGGAGCGAAATTGATTATCCTCGGTCCGTCTGATCCGACACCGGGGGATACCCTTCCTGATTCACTGACCGTTGAAGCACTGAAAGAGATGGAAGAATCTTTTTCGGCCGTAATAAGATCCGCTCTGCTCATGAACTCTGTTTCCCTTATCGGATCGTATTCTTCAGGTTCGCTCATTCTTATATGCCAGAATTTCGTCTGTGTGTTCTTGAGCATGTCGTCAACCGATCCGAACGGGGGAGACTGTTCCGGGTCGGCAGGAGAATATGTCCAGCACAAACCGCCGTCAACTATAGTTTTTCCGAGTCCTACAGCAAGATCGGCTACACCGTCTTCGGGCTTTGATCTGCCCATGGGATAATAATTATAGGATCTAGCCACGCCCGAGATGTCAGGATAAAATCTTTCGTCATGCTTCCTGCCGATCACTTCCTGAATTATGACCGCCATTTTTTCGTCCCTTATGTCATGACCGGTAGCTTTCATATAGTCTTTTGGAGCTTTGAAAAAGGCCGAAGCATAAATTAGTTTTACAGCCTCGAAAAGTTTTCTGCATCTTTCATCCACATCGAACTGGTTGTTAGGAAGCATTTTAGTGGCATAAATCCCGGCAAAAGGTTCGAATTTAGCGTCCTCGAGAAGGCTTGAAGACCTAACTGCAAGAGGTTTATGCGCTCCGGAGATCAGCTCCCGAAGGTCTTTAAGTATTCCGAAAGGGAGGTCTGCTTTCTGAAATTCGTAAGCTATCCTGTCGTCATCGGCGTCGCTCAGAGCAATTTTGTAAAGACCGTTATCCCTCATGAATTCATCGAAAACATCACTTCTGATCACACTAAATCCGGGAATATCTATCACGAATGAAGAGTGACCGCCTTTAATATTGAGTTCTTTAACAATTTCATCTGCTTTGATCAGACTGTTGGCCTTTCCGCCTGATTCCCCTGTACCGATGAAGCCGATTGAGCTTCTTACACTGTTTTGAGCGTCATCGAACGAAGCCATAAAGTCAAATTCTTTCATATCAGACCCATCCTCTCTCTTTACATGCGTTAGCGACCCTGTCAACCGAGATTATAAAAGCAGATTCACGCATGTTCAGTTTGTTTTTACGGGCAAATTCACTGACGGAAATATATGCCGCAGTGATCTTCTGGTCGAGTTTTCCGAAAACCTCATTTTTATCCCAGAAATAATTCATGTTGCTCTGGACCTGCTCGAAATAGGAGCAGATCACCCCGCCGGAGTTAGCGAGAATATCCGGAATTATCCTGACATTATTTTTATTAAGTATTTCTTCAGCGTGAGGATTGGTCGGACTGTTCGCACCCTCGGCAATTATCCTGACGGACGGTTTTACAAGTCCGACATTTTCACCGTTGATCTGATTCTCCACTGCGCAGGGCACCAGAATATCCGCATCCTTATTCAACCATTCTGATCCTTCAACGGTTTCATAGCCCAGTTTTACCGCTTTTTTTCTGTCAATGCTGCCGAAAGGGTCAGTGATCTTTCTCAGTTCCTCCAGATCGATACCGCTGTCCCTGCAAAAAGAAATTTCCTTCATCTCCTTCTGATCCCAGCATGATACACAGACGACTTTACCGCCCATTTTATTATAAAGCTCGATAGCGTTCTGAGCTACATTACCGAATCCCTGAAAGCTTGCTGTTGTTTTTGAAGGGTGAATGTTCATCTCTTTAAGCGCTTCTCTTACGCAAAGCATGATCCCGTAGCCCGTTGCTTCTTTTTTCCCGAGCGAGCCTCCCATTCCGACCGGTTTTCCCGTAATAAAACCGGGTTGTCTTTCTCCCGTAATAGTCTCGTATTCGTCGAGCATCCAGAGCATATGTTTTGCGTTGGTCATCAGATCCGGTGCGGGAACATCAGTTCTCGGTCCCACATTTTTATAGTTCTGCCTTACCCAGCCGCGACAGATCTGTTCCTGTTCATTCAGGGAAAGATTCCTCGGGTCGCACATCACGCCGCCGTATGCTCCGCCGAGCGGAAGATCGGCAACAGCTGTTTTCCAGCTCATAAGCATGGAAAGCGCTCTGACAGAGTCCACCGTTTCATGCATATGGAACCTTACTCCGCCCTTAGCAGCGCCTCTCGCATCATTGTGCATGATCCTGTAACCCTTGAATATTTTCTTTGAACCGTCGTCCATTCTCACCGGGATACTGAAATGAAATTCTTTCATCGGTGTTCTAAGAAGATCTTTTACTGCGCTGTCGAGGCTCAACATTGCCGCAGCCTTGTCGAACTGCTCCTGTGCTATAGTGTAGGGGTTATATGAGTTTACTTCCATTTCGACTCCCTGATTCAATTTAGATTTCTTATCCCGATAATATAAGCAAAATCATAGATAAAACAAAGATAAAAACCCGTTTTAGTTTGACTATTCCGGCTTGAATAATTAAATTACGGATAAGATTAAGCGGGGCAGGAGATCATGAGGTTTATTTCACTGTTACTTTTATCGGCACTTCTTACGGCGGGGAATGTCGAATTTACTTTCAGGATAATTTATCTCAAACCCGATAATACCGAAATAGTCCAGAAACTTAATGTGTTCGCCTCGGAACTAGAAAAGCAGCTGAACAATTTCAGATGGGAGCTTCCGCATACCGACTTTGAAAAGATCGAGACCGGCATTAATATCAATATTGACAAGAACACCTCACTGACAGGTTTTACGGGAATGATCACTTTAAGCAGCGGACCGGTAAACGAGGTAAGACAGTTCGTGCCTGTCAGAAAGAATATTTATTTTAATGAAAAGGATATTAACTTTACTTTAGAATACGAAAACGAACCCGTTCTGGACAGAATGAGTGCTTCGCATCTTGAAACAATAGTGCTTTTCTATGCATATCTTACAATGGGTGAAAATTTCGACAGACTGTCCTATACTGACCGGCCCACCTTTAAACTGGAAGGGGACTTTTATTATCAGAAACTGAACGGTTTCGAGAATATTCTTACTTCTGCTGCGGACAGGAACGAGTGGAGTAAAAGGATCGAACTCCTTAACAATTACAGAATGGATAAGAATATAGAGTTGAGGCGTTTGAATGCGCTTATGTATAATGCAGTTCATTTCATGAACACGGGAAAGAAGGATAGGGCATCGTATTTTGTCGAACCTGTTTTTGAACAGCTGACTAAGACTCAAGACATTCCCGAAAACTTTTTCACGAATAATTTTTATGCCCTTTCAGAGATATTTTCACTGAGTAGAGACGAAAAGTATTTTGAATATTTGATATCTGAAGATCCGGAGCGTGAAAGCTATTACAAAAATAAGAAAGATGCTCTCAAAAAACCTTCCGAAGGTAAATAAAAATCACTTGCCAAAAATATCTTAATTAAGTATATTTTTGCATATGAAAAATTATATCTATAACAAATACTACATACACGATAAAAACGGGGAAAGAACATGAAAAGAAGAAAGACCGTTGCAGTGATACTGTCGGCTCTGACATTATTTATTTTCACTGCATGTCACACCGAAACGCCGCTCGGGATAGATAATACAGCACCTTCTGTAGAGATAATGTATGTCTATAGCGGTTCCGATACATTGTATAATTATACATCGGACAGTTTGTTCGTGAATTTCACGGACACTCTTTTTACGGAAGTCTGGAAAATAAAAGCCAAAGTACAGGACAATCGTGAGATCCATAAGATTAAACTTATAGCTGAAGATATTGAAGGTTCAGAATATGAAGTAACTGGCACTGAATCTATAAGCAACGGAGAAATAATTATTAATTCATATTATAAGGATTATCCGATCATTCAAGACTCAGTGTACCAGGAGTTTTATCTGAAGTTAGCAGTTTCTGATGAATCCGAGAATACAACAGTTTCAGGAACGAAACTTGGATTCAAGATTGCTAAACCGTTTCCGCTTATACTTCTCTACGAAGAACTTGGTCTGATAAAGGAGATCGAAGGTGACTCAATTGACTTTAGAGAAAAGAACGGCAAGCTCGCTTTCGTTCAGTTCATGTACAAGGGCTGCTTGAGCTGCGTTGAAGAAGCGAGGGATGTTAAGGCTATGTACCAGGATCCCTCGTACGACATTGAAAAATACAGTCATTCAATGTTCGGCAGATCGTTCGATTCGGAGAAAGAATTTCTTGATTATAAACTTAAGATAGAGAGACTGCCATTTGACTGTTTCTTAGATCAGCCGGATAATACTGCAAAAGGATTTTTCGAGAAACTTACGGGGGAAGTAATTGAAACAGCTTTTTTTGCCGTAATGCCGAACGGGATGATAGTTGAGTTTAAGTATGATATGGACTTTCCTGTATGGCTTGATCTGATGTATTCGACGGCATATCCGAACAATTAAATCAAACAGGAATAACTGAAATGAAAAGATTTATATTAATCATATTGTGCGCACTCGCGGCTTATTCGCAGGAACTTACGATCACAGCAGTAAACAACATGAATTTCGGTATAGGCAGTGAATGGGGCGGCGACGATAAAAATGTAGAGATTGAAAAACAGTATTTTGAGGACTGGCTTGATCTTGAAGTATTCAAGGGGAATTTTTCGGCGGGTTTGAGGTTCGAGGCAGCTGATCCGAGCAGCAGGAACGAATCGTTGAAAGAGATCACAAGAATGAGTTTCAACTATGCGAATAGAGGAATAAATATTACAGCAGGTGATTTCTACGGTTTCTTCGGAAGAGGACTTGTTTTCGGCCTTAAAGAATCGAGGTCCGACTTTTTCGACAGTAAGATCAGGGGCGGAAGTTTTCAGTATTCGGGAGATCTGTTCTGCTTTAAAGCACTCGGAGGAAAAAGTTATTTCAAGTATGTGAACGATATTGAACCTTCAGATCAGACAGTGGATCAGTTCGACAATAAAGTTCTCGGCGGAGAATTGAGCCTGCCTATAAGCACATATCTTGATCTTGATGAATACTACATTAATATCGGCGGGTCATATCTCTATCTTGAAGGGGAAGAAACACCGGAAGAACAGTATTTGTATGACGAGATGTTCATAGAAGAGACAGGAATAACCGGAGCTAATGTTGAAGTTGAAGCGTTCGGACTTGCCTTCTTTAACGAATACGCTCTTAAAACGACTAAAAGAACGCCTTCTCAGACCGGATGGGCGAATTATTCGTCATTAAGCTATGCCGTTAAAGGGTTCAGCGTTGATCTTGAATTCAAGGATTATTACAAATACGGGGCTAATCCGAATGAGATCTCTTCAGGATTTACACCTTATCAGAGCGCGCCCGAGCTTATTATTGCTCATTCGTCTCACCTTTTGAACACGCATCCTCATGTAGTCAATCCAAATGATGAAATAGGTTATAAGCTTACAGCTGCATACCAGATAAATGAACGTACGGAGCTTAAGGCGTATTCTGCTTTTGCGTCCCTTCATAACGGCGGCAGTATTCTACCGGAGTTCTCAGACGATTACCTGCCCTATACAGATATCTGGCTAAACTACGGTTACACAGGTGAAGAATACGGTTTCGTGTTCGGAGCCGGATATTTTCTCGACTCTCCTCTTGCTAAAGGATACAATATCGACATTATACCTGGAGGAGATAACACTTCTGATGTCTATGCGGATCAGAGGAACACCTTCATGGGTGAATATTATTTCAGGGTTGGAACTGACTCGAAGATAGCCCTTTGCGGAGAATTCCAGACGGTCAGCAATGAGTTTAAGGATGAGGACTATAACGATATTTACGCATCAGTCGAATATTCCTACTCACTGATAGGGTACATTAACATATCTCTGATCTCAACTACTGAAGAAGTATCAGGGGATTCACCGGATAAGTGGCTGGGAGTAGAGGCCGGTTTTGACATAATGGACGATCACAAGCTGAATCTGTTCTACGGAAGGGAGCGTGCAGGAATTAAATGTGCGGGAGGAAGCTGCAGACAGGTACCGGAGTTTGACGGATTTAAAGTGTCTCTCGTATCCTATTTTTAAAAATATTCCATAAAAACAGTTTGCTTTTATAGAGTTTTGTTGTTATATTCCGCCGGTTGAAATAAAAGACGAAAACGAAGGAGTTATAGATGAAAAAAGATATTCATCCAAAATATGAAAAAGCTACTATTTCATGCGTTTGCGGGAACAGCTTTGAAAACAGGACAACAGTCGGTGATATAAAAGTCGAGATCTGTTCTAAATGCCATCCGTTCTACACAGGAAAGACAAGGCTTCTGGACACTGCCGGCAGAGTTGACAAATTCATGAAGAAATACAAGATCGAGAAAAAAGAAGAAGAATAGATTTTGTCATAGGAAATCCGATTTTAAAAGCGCATATTTATTCTATGCGCTTTTTTACTTTTAAAAAATGAGGTAGCGATTTGGAAAAAGAAAAGATCAGCATAGGCGGACAGGCGGTAATCGAAGGCGTTATGATGAGGTCGCCGGAATATGTTTCAACTGTTATCAGAAGAGCCGACGGCAGCCTTGAAAGAAATTCGAGAAAGTTCATCCCTGTGACAAAGCGGATCAAAGCTCTTAACATTCCCGTTGTAAGAGGTGCGCTCGGGCTTTTCGAGATGATGAAGATCGGGATAGGGACTCTTAACTGGTCAGCCGATCGTGCTATCGAGGATGAGAAAAAAGCTAAAGGACAAGCCGTTTCAGATGAAAAGAAATCATTTGTTTCCAAACTTCTTGATGCCGTCGGCACTTCGGCGGTTCTGATAATAGCTCTCGGTATTTTCATGTACATACCTTATAAGCTTACCGATATTTTTGAAAAGTTCAATGAAAATCAGTTCCTTTTCAATCTCCTCGCCGGAATTATAAGGACAGCCTTTCTCGTACTCTATATGTACTCTATCAGTTTTATGAAAGATGTGAAAAGACTCTTCGAGTATCATGGCGCGGAACACAAGGCTATTGCCGCATTCGAAAAAGGACTTGAGATGACAGTAGAGAATGTCAAACCTCAAAGCAGATTTCACCCGAGATGCGGAACGAGTTTTATACTCATCGCGGCAGTGATCACCATATTTATATTCTCAATATTCGACAGTGTTTACTATATATTTTATACCTACCCGAATGTTATTTCCAGGATCGGAGTTCACCTGCTTTTCCTTCCCGTAGTGGTCGGAGTGTCGTTCGAACTGTTAAAACTGTCGGAAAAATACATGCACCTGCCTGTAGTAGGAATGCTGATAAAACCCGGTCTGTGGCTTCAGCACATAACGACCAACGAGCCTGATGAAAGCCAGCTTGAAGTAGCTATCGAGTCCGTAAATCTGTCAACCGAATATCTTAAAGAAAAAACCGGAGATTAGGAATGAGGATAATTTTTCTGATCACTCTCTCTTTCATTATTAATATATATGCACAGTTTACGAGCGGAACTGATTATTCAGGCATGGAAGAAGAGACTGAAAAGGCGAAAACTACCTTTGGAACGGTAGTTTATGCGGTCAAGTCAGACATAAAATGGGAATTTGTCAAACCTGATGATATAAGTTTTAATGCAAACTCGAACATGACCGGTTTCGGATACGGTTTTTTTCTTAACATCCCGAATGAAAACTATGAATTTCTTTTTAAAGCCGATCATATTTACAGAGATGTTTCAAATTCCGCTTCGAAGAAAGAATATGTTACGGAGGGTGAGGATCCCGTTTATTCGGGAATTGATGTAAATGACTTCAGCATTAGCCAGATCAGAACCGAATCAGGCATGGAATTTATGAGGAGATATAAATTTACGGTCAAAGCGGATTATGTTTCTGCAGACGGCGATAACTCTATCCGATTCGGCGGAACTGCGGGATACAAAGCTGATATCGGCAAAAGACAATTCATTACGGTCGGCATGGAATTAAATTCAGAGGTTGAGAAGGAACTTCTGGCGATTAGTAGATCTTATTCCGAAATAAGCCCGAATCAGCTTTATGCTATCGGATTCATTAAGGAACTGGAAGCCGCAAAATTAAATTCAGTTGTAAAATATTTAAAATATAATTCCTCAAAAGCCGATAACCGGGAAACTGACTATATTAATTTCGAACTTGGATATGACAGATCTTTTAAAAGAGCGGGAACGGATGTAAGCTTATCTGCCGGCTCAAATCTGACAAAAGATCTTGAATCTCCGATGATCAGTCTTCCGTATTTTTATTATAAGGTGAGTTTCGGAACTGAATTTTTAAACAATAAGATCGGTCTGAATATAGGATGGAATTACGGGATGTACGAGATCGCTCTTTCCGACAGGATCTCTATACAGGAAGAAGATCTGTTACTTTTGCCCGAAGGAGTGGAAGGAATTACGGAAAAGATCGGAGCTTACACTCTTGACATTAAACTATCCTACAGGTTTTAAATGGACAGCAAAGAAAAGAAATATTTTGAACTTCTGAACAATATTAAGATACTGACCGAAGGAGAGGACGACATTATTTCTGTGATGTCAACTATCTCATGTGAGGTATTTCAGGCTTTTGATCACTTCAACTGGGTCGGATTCTACCGCAGGACAGGAGAAAGAACGCTCAAGGTGGGTCCGTATCAGGGCGGTCACGGATGTCTCGTCATTGACTACGACAGGGGAGTGTGCGGCAGATGCGCCAGGGAAGAGGCAGTTCAGATCGAGAACGATGTCACGAAACTTCCTTACCACATAGCCTGTTCATCAGAAACAAGATCCGAGATCGTTCTGCCCGTAATAAAGAACGGTGAACTTGTCGCCGTTTTCGACATTGATTCGACCGAACCCGATATGTTCGACGAAGTTGACAAGCGGTATCTGACTGAGATCGCTTCGCTGATCTGATATTTTATTATCTGAATTATATATTGAATGCCGTAAAGCGATTTAAGATTAATGCGTGAGTGATTTTTAAGCTTCAAGAAAAGACATCGTCCCTTTAGGGATTTATGGATTTTCAGCTTAAAAATACCGGAAGCCCTTAAATCGGCTTTTGGCATGAGAAATAAAATTCAGATACGCATAAATAAAAAAACCCCGGAATAAGCCGGGGTTTTTTGTACACAAGTGATGTTTAGAAGTTGGGTTTACCGTTTCTCCAGACAACCTGTTCCCATCTGTCAACCTTAGAGAATGAACTGGTAGCCCATCTGTGATTACGGTTAAGTCCTTCCCTATCCTCGTTCGGATGAGTTCCCGGATCCTCTCCGCAGAAAGGCGGAAGCGACTCGTCTTCTCTTAAGTATCTCTGGTCCTGAAGATATATCTTGGGCCATTTCTGAGCAGTATCGGAAGAACCTGTTTCTTTAGTCTGACTTTCAAGGGTCATAACCGGTCCGATGTTGTAGAATCTGAGGGAAGTATTTCCTGTCGCTGTACAGTTCAACTCACCATACTGAGAAATATAAGCAGCAGTACTGAATAACAGACCACTGTATTTTTTGTCGATGAAGATTGGTGCAAGTCTGTTGACATCATCCACATCCATATCAAGACCGGCTACTACGGCAATGTGAGCTTTTACGCTGGGGTCGATCATCATTGCCCAAAGTGAAGCCAGAGCTGATTCGGATGGTGCGAACTGAGTAGTGGGGCTCCAACTTGATATGGTGTTTTGAATTGCTTCTGTTCCGGACACATAAAGGTCTCCGGTCAGCTGAACCTGATCTTTTTGAGTTACAAGTGTAAAATCTTCGTTTGTAACTCCCTGTATCTGAACCAGTCCGTAATTTTCAGTTACTGCTACTCCCTTGTAAGACCCGGCAGTATCACCAAGATTAAGTATCTTTTTCAGTATGCCGTTAGAATAAATTTGCGCAGTAGAAACAGAGACTCCGGAAATATCAGTTTTTGTAACGAGCTGGACTTTAATTATACTTCCGTCTTTAAATCCGTCATCAGCGTTAACAAAATAGAGTCCGTCGTCTTCACCGTATTCAACAACTGAATCCCATGCCCATGTTACAGCATCTGTATTTAGTGGTTTTGCCATTTTATCGTAACCTCCGAGAAGAGAAGTAGCGGCATAGTTATTTATAGCGTCAACTTCGTCACTGGCTTTAGAACTGTTTATTCCGAGACCGTAGTAGTAGTCCCCGGTCGCATCTTTGAATCTCGTAGTTTCGTTTTTGTACCAGCTTCTTGCGTCGTAACCGGCAATTTCTTTTTCTTTAGACCATGCGGCTGATTTAATGAGACCGTAGAAAATAGGTCCGTTCTTGGTTGAACCTGTTATGTAGTCAAAGTGAACCATATCACCGTAGTAAGCCGGTCCGTATCTCGTATCCTGTTCGTTGAATCTTCCCTTAACACCGTGGAAACCTGTACCGGCCATTGTGCTTGTAATAAGTTCTGAATGGATAAAAGGTTCAAGCTCGGCTTCTGTCATGAAATTATAAACATTTGCGAGGCAGATGTTGGAAAGATCGCCGGTTTTAGGGTTGTAAGCATAAGAATCAAGGACCCATACGGCCTGATCCGGAAAGTCTTTTCTTGAGCCTTTATATCTGGTTGTAATGAGTTTGTATCCGTCATGATTCTCCAACTCAGAATTTGGTTTTCCGGCATTTCCCTCAAATACTGATGAAGGGTGCAGGTATAGAATTCCGTCTTCGGTTGTACCTGCTGCTCCTGAAAATCCTTTTTCATAGACCTGTGTACCGGTAAGGTCGCTTATTTCACTTGAATATCTGGCTTCTTTTGTCTCAAGAATGTAAACATTCGGCCATATTTTTCTGATCGAGTCTGGTTGATTAGCCCACCAAGCAACATTATAGTTGGACGCACTTTCTGTGGCCCAGTATAATCTGAGATTCTCTGTATTTTCCCTTACTGACTTGGTTGAAAAGTCTGTTACAGAGAAAAATCCGGCAGCCATGATGACCAGAACGGTCACTATCATGATCGCCATAACAAGGCTGAATCCCTTTTCATTTTTTATCTTCATTTTAAACCTCCTTTAATTTATAAATCCTGCCGGGTCATGCCTGCAGTAGAATGTGTTAGCTATGTTTCCCACCTCGAATGTGTTCCCGTCATCCAGAAGCATTCTGAACTCGACATAGGCTTTCCAGTAAACAGCAGGCTGTTCGGGTTTGAAAAAAGCTTTTAGTTTAATATCCCTTGCCCCGTGGAGCAGGAATTTTTTAGTTGTTCCGTCTCTTCCTGTTCTCATCAGCTGATACTTTTCAACATACCACCTGGCTTTCGTGGCATCTTCGTATTCGATCGTCAGGTCAAGGCCCCCGTTGCTGCTAAGTACGATACCTTCTTTGATGTCATTCGAGATCTCTCTCATTATAGCCTGCACATTTGAGTTTGCCATAGACATCTTTACGCCTGCATTGAGGACTCTTGTTGAATTAGAGACCATGAACATTGAACCGACTCCTAGAAAACCGAGAACGAGAGCAGAGATCAGAACTTCAAGTAAGGTGTATGCTTTGAATTTTTTCATTTTCGTCCTCCTTTATCCGGGCTGGTTAGTGAATACGGACATCGTGTAATACTGTTTGCCCTTATCAGATTCCCATGTTACCGTTGCTTCTATCCATGAAAGATTCACGAGGTCTTCCGGATTTACTACTGATGTTTCTTTGAATCTGACAGTATATTCCTTCATGAGTCCCGGGCTTATCTCTTTCTTTACGGTCTGTCCCTGAACGCTATCAAGATAGATTTTAACATCGGTAATGTTCTCTCTGCGGGTGATCTCTTCAAAATGACCGTTGATGATCAGTGAAGAGTTGTAACGGTTGGTATTTTCCATGATGATCCTCTGGCAGGTAACAAAACCCATCAGAAGAGAAGCTCCGCCTATCGAGAGAATCAGTGCGGCCACCAAAACTTCTATCAGTGTAGTACCCTTTTTCACTTTCAATCACCGTCCTTTTTTATTTAGATTCAAGATTGTGCCGTTTTCTTCGGCGGTCCCCGATCGATACCCATCGGGGTTAAAACATTCGTTTCTTTTTCTTTGTCCGTTTATAGGCTTCCTCCTGTTTAAGTTAATTTTGCGGGTATGATAACGCGCCGGCTGCAGATCTTACCCTAATTACAATATAACACAGTTTTGCAGTTAAGTCAAGACAAAAATCATTTGACTTCGGCGGTTTATGTGGGTATATTATAAGAAAAACCTGTGAGGTATTAAGATGAAGACGATAAAAGCAATGATGCTCATACTCATTTTCGCATTTTCTTTTGCAGCAGAAGATGTCCTGAAGGGACAGGGGGGACCCGATTCCTTCGGTTATAAATGGATAGACAGTAATGAATCAGGAGGACCGGTTTTCGACTGGATCGATATTTCAACAGTCGGAACATCGATCTATTTACAGGATGAAATAGTCCAAGGGCCTTACAATTTAGGTTTCAGTTTTGATTTTTACGGGGTTGTCTATAATTCCGTTTATGTCGGAAGTAACGGATACATTTCTTTTTCCTCCTATCTGAGTGATTATGAGAACACAATTATGCCGTTTTCTACAAATCCCAACAATTCTGTTTATGCTTTCTGGGATGATCTGAATCCCCCCGGAAACAATGCGTATTACTATTACGACGCTGCCAACGGAAGATTTATCGTTCAGTATGAGGCTGTTCCTGTTTTCGGAGAAACGAATACCAACACTTTTCAGATCATCCTCTATCCTGACGATACAATGCTGATCCAGTACAAAGAAATGAACGGGACACTTAACAGCTGTACGGTCGGGATCGAAAACGATGACGCTTCAACAGGACTTCAAGTGGCATATAACGAAGTTTATATTGCGGATTCACTCGCTGTTCAGATTTATCCCGGTGATGTGGTTTACGGAGGCGAGATATTCGTGTCGGAAACATCAATTGATTTCGGATATATTGAAGTGGGTGAAAGTTCGACTTTACAGTTCTATGTGGCGAACAATAGTCTGACAGAGAAGATGAGTTGTGATATTTTTACTCCTGCCAATTTTACAATTGCCGGCGCTGCGAAAAATACTGTACATTTCAGTCTGGATTTTCAGGACAGTATGTTCTTCGATCTTACTTTCAATGCCCCGGCTGAGCAGCAGTATTCAGGATATGTTGTGATTGATTCATCAGATTCTACAAGCACACCTGACTCGATTTATGTTCAGGGATCCGGATCATATCCTAATATAAATCTTTCAGTTCAGGATACCTTAAATGCGAGCGTGATTTACCAGGGTTCGAAACAATCTTACTTTAACATACTGAATGAAGGATATGCGAAACTGGTTTACAGCACAAGAGTCGCAGAAGTAGTAAAATCCCCCGAAAAAGGTTCAGGCGGACCGGACACTTACGGCTACACATGGAAGGATTCAGATGATCCTGCAGGCCCGGCTTATAACTGGTTCGATATTTCTTCTCTGGGAACAGCTTTAACCTGCGGCGATGAATCTGTAAATGAGTCAATAAATATCGGTTTCAGCTTTCCGTTCTATGGCAACAATTATTCAACTCTCAATGTTATAAGTAACGGATATCTCAGCTTTACATCCTCTGTTGTACTTTATAATAATGCATCTATACCAAATTCTGCCGAACCGAACAATCTAATTTCACCTTTCTGGCATGATCTTGATCCCGGATCTTTCGGTAACATTTACCATTATTACGACACTGTTTTTGAAAGGTTTATCGTTCAATATGACAATGTACCTACATACGGTCAGCCAACAGGCAATACTTTTCAGATAATTCTCTATCATGACGGATCTGTGGTTTTTCAATACAAACAGCTTGATCCTTCTTCTTTGACCTACTCATCGGTCGGTATCGAAAACAGTACCGGAACAGTAGGCACGCGTATTTGTTACAACGAGCCATACCTGAAGAACGGGCTCGCAGTCGAGATAACTCCCCCTGCCGAGGGCTGGATAAACCTGATGCCGAAGAGGGGAGAAATAGCCGGACAGGCTCAGCAGCAGATAGCTGTGTCTTTTGATGCTTCTGAGCTGTCGGTTGGTACCTATGAAGCTAATATCTATGTTGACTCCAATGATCCTGATACAGAAACTTTAACTCTACCGGTAAAGCTAAATGTTTACCAATTGACAACACCTGCGAATGTTGCAACCTCAGTTTCAGGAACGACTCTGACACTCAGCTGGGATGCTGTTCCTTTCGCTTCGTCATACAAGATTTATTCGTCTGATGATCCTTACGGGACTTTTCTTGTCGATAATAACGGTGCATTTGCAGGAAATTCCTGGAGCACTTCAATAGCGAATGCAAAAAAATTCTACAGAGTTACGGCTCTTGACGCAAAGGGCAAAGTTATCGAATAAGCTGATTTCAAATAATTTGGAATAAGGGAGCCAAAAACGGCTCCCTTTTTTTATTTTTTTTCTCGACAATCGTTTACTTAGTAAATAAATTACATGGTAAATAATTGAATGGGTAAAATGAACTCAGGATCAATTGAAAAAATATCAGGATATCTCAACTCCATAAAGGGGAAATGTCAGCTTAAGGACAGAAAGATCGCCGAAGAAATAGGGATT
>JAFGUL010000058.1 GCA_016938535.1 Candidatus Delongbacteria bacterium | reverse complement strand
CGGATAAAGAAACTAAGATAAAAATTCTAAACTCTGTAAATCTGATTTATAAAAGGTGTAAAAAATCTTTACCAAGATATATTTATTGCAAAGCTACTGAGGCAATAAAGCTACTTCTAAACATATACTTCAGGAGAAGAAAAAGTAAAATTCATGACCGATTTAACTATAATTATCAACCTCTGTTAGACTTATGAAAATTTTCGGGGGTTTTCAGTTTAATTATTTATTTAGGACAAGTGTGATATTCAGTAAAAAAAGAAGATGTCAGACTATTAAGGCTTGTCAAAGATTAGAATTCTCGATGCACCTGGATAATTTTTAAAATACACCTTGACTTTTGTTATAACTATTCTTATATTGTAAATGTTACAATTTGGAGAATGAAAATGTTTGACAAATACATAGATATTCTCAAGAGCAAAGACCTGAAAGTGACTCAGCACAGGCTTGAGATACTTAAATATCTCGACAAGAACAGAACGCATCCGACTCTCGATCAGGTTTATATATACATGAAGGAAAAATTCCCTTCGATCTCCAAAATGACGGTGTATAATGTAGTTGATACTCTGGTGAAGAACGGTGTAATCAATTCAATGAGGTTCGTTAATTCGACAGAGCTGCGTGTGGACTTTGAAACCGATGTCCATTTCCATTTCGTCTGCAGGGAATGCGGAAAGATCTTCGATATTGATTCGGAACTCGATATGGAAGAACTGGTAAAAAAGAACGGTCATAAGCCTGAAGATTATAAAGTTAATATTTACGGAGTTTGTAAAAAGTGTCTGAAAAAATAAAAATATTTCCTTTGAATTACTCAATTTACTGTTATATATTTAATGTATTGCACCAACAGACGAAAATAAATAATACGGAGGTATCAAAATGAAAAAGTATCAGTGTGTAGTTTGCGGATGGATCTATGACCCGGCAGAAGGCGACCCTGACGGCGGAATCAAACCCGGAACAGCTTTTGAAGACATTCCTGATGACTGGGTGTGCCCTGTATGCGGAGTAGGAAAAGACGATTTTGAGGAGGTGTAAAAATGACCGTCAGGTCAATTAATAACGATGTCTTCTTCGTAGGTTCGATCCACTGGGACAGGAGGATCTTCGATGAACTGATACCTCTGCCTGAAGGAACGAGCTATAATGCCTATATAATTAAAGGAAGCGAAAAGACAGCTCTGATAGATTCGGTCGATCCTGAAAAATGGCATGAGCTTGAAATGAATCTCTGTGAACTCGGTATAGATAAAATTGATTATATAATCTCGAACCATGCCGAACAGGACCATTCAGGCTCTATCCCCATGCTTCTGGAAAAATTCCCGGGTGCGAAAGTCGTGACCAATGAGAAGTGTAAAGCTTTCGAGACGGATCATCTTCACATCTGCGATGACAAATTCATAGTTGTCAAAGACAATGAGACACTTTCGCTCGGGAACAAGACGCTCAGATTCCTGCTTACGCCGTGGGTGCACTGGCCGGAAACTATGGTGACTTATCTCAAAGAGGACAAAATTCTTTTCTCATGCGATTTTTTCGGATCACATTACGCGGGATCGGATCTGTATGCGGGGACAAATGCAACGGTGATCCATGGGGCCAAGCGCTACTATGCCGAGATAATGATGCCTTTCAGGACAACGATCGTCAAGAATATTGATAAAGTGACACAGTTCGATATAAAGATGATAGCTCCAAGCCACGGTCCGATATACGACAAGCCTGAAATAATCATTGAGGCTTACAGGGACTGGACTTCCGACAAAGTGAAGAAGGAAGTGCTGATACCTTATGTATCCATGCACGGAAGCACAAAACTGATGGCTGAATATCTGACAGATAAGCTCATAGCTAAGGGTTTCGGTGTAAAGCTGTTCAATCTTCCCGTGACCGATGTCGGCGAACTCGCCATGTCCCTTGTTGACGCGTCAACGATAATTATCGGCTCGCCGATAGTTCTTGCCGGGGCGCACCCCGCGGCCGTTTACGCTGCGTTTCTTGCAAACGCGCTCAGGCCGAAAACGAAATTCGTTTCGATCTTCGGATCGTACGGCTGGGGCGGCAAAATGGTGGACCAGCTTTCGGGACTCATCGGCAACCTGAAAGTCGAGGT
>JAFGUL010000057.1 GCA_016938535.1 Candidatus Delongbacteria bacterium | reverse complement strand
GATAATCGGGAATATACTTTTAGAGGGCAAGGGACTAAACAAACTCAGTGTGTCAGGGAATGTCTGTTCGATAAAAAATGACGGAAGTGGTATAGAAAATTTCACAGCGGGAGACATACTGGTCATATGCTGCAGCACGGAAAATATACTTCAGCTCATAAAACATTCAGGCGGAATAATCACAGAAGAAGATTTTGACGATTCAGAAGCAGTTATTGTAGGAAAAGCACTCGACATACCAGTTATATCCAACGCTGAAAATGCAACGGAGATCCTTAAAAGCGGCACCTTGATAACAATTGATTCGGGAGCAGGAAAAATTTATAGCGGAATAAAGAAATTTTAAATCTGTCCTCGTGCTAATAAAGATCGGTTCTCCTGTCGGCTTTGCAGTCGATGAGTTTTCTGTAATTTTCAACATTCGAAATATCTATTTCAGCCGATCTCACATCTTCCGTATGACCGCAACCGGCTACAAGAGTGCCGTCGGGAGCTATTATCATCGAATTTCCGCCGTAAGTGGGATTTTCTACCCTCTCAGAAGCCCTGTTGACGATCACGAAATAGCACTGATCCTCGATCGCCCTGGCGTAAGATAGCTTTACCATTGCGTCAACTCTCTTATACGGCCATGTGGCAGGGACGATGATCAGATTTGCACCTTCGCTCCATAATTTCCTCTGACTTTCGGGAAATCTTATATCATAGCAGATGTTTAAGCCTATATTCCATTCTTTATAGCCGAACACATCGAGTTTGTTTCCCTGATCGAATATTTTATCCTCATCCATTAGCCTGAAAAGATGGACTTTATCGTAAACCGACAGGACTCTTCCTTCATCATCAATAAAGAACGCCCTATTGAATATTTTTCCGTCCGCTTTGACCGGAGTAGTAAAAACAACAGCCGTGGATATTTCTTTTGCCGAGGCCGAGAATTCCATCACCACATCCTGCCATTTATCAGCCCAGAATTCCATATTATTTCTGTCATAACCGGGAATAAACATTTCCGGAAGAACGGCTATCCCGCCGCCTTCAAGCTTACGGAATTTCCCGATCGCCTTGGACAGATTTGATTCCGTGTCCTTTTCATTTACCGATATCTGAACTAAGTGTATTTTCATAAAAGACTCCTACTAATTTTTTGTTTAATTTTCATAAAGTTTTTTGTTAAATTTGTAATAGCAAGACAGCCGCATTTTATTTAGGTCCCTGT
>JAFGUL010000008.1 GCA_016938535.1 Candidatus Delongbacteria bacterium | reverse complement strand
TTTCTATAATGAAGTGATCGAAAAATTCGTGATAATGCTTCACCCTTTCATTCCTCACATAACCGAAGAAATGTGGGAGATCATGGGTAATAAACCGTCGATATTCAATGTTTCGTGGCCGGGTTACGATGAATCGGCTCTGATAAAAAATACGCAGGTTATAACTGTTCAGGTTAACGGTAAAGTAAGATCTAATATCACTACGGAAGCCGATATTGACGATGAGAAGGTCAAAGAACTAGTATTCGCTGATGAAAAAACAAAGCAATTCACGGAAGGCAAGCAGCTGATAAAGACGATACTGATCAATTCCAAGACCGGAAAAATGGTCAATCTGGTTGTGAAATAAACCGGTTAAGAATAAATACGAAAGGGCGGAAAACTTTTTTCCGCCCTTTTCATTTACATATATTTTCCGCAAATTCTGACTAGAAAGAATCTGCGCAGTCCGTGATCTTAACTTTTTCGCATACCATATACGATGGTACAGACATTGCTACAGGGCTTCTTCTGCCGTAGGTGTTCGAGCCGTTGAAAGAAACGGATTCTGACGATATCAGCTTCACATTTCCGAAGACCGACTGGAAATTATCCGTTATCCTCGACGAGAATATCGGGCTTACAATTTTGCCGTCTTTTATCAAAACTGCGTTGAACCTCGAGCTTCCGGTAAAAATTCCTTTGCTAGCGTTAGGCAGGTTAATGTAGTGCAGAGCCGGAATATACAGAATTGTTCCAAGTCCTTTCACAGCCTTAAGCAGGGATTTGTCTCCGTCACCTGTCCCGACTCCGATGCTTGAACCTCCGATATTGTGGCCTGTCGGTTTCTTTTTATACATGGCTGCCGTTTGTGAGTCATACATAATATTCTGAAGTTTTCCGTCTTTACATAGAACGAATTTCTTCCTTTTTTTGCCGCTCATGTCGAAACTGAACATGAAAGTATCCGGATTTGCAGGATCGTCAGTCAGACTGATATTTGCTCCGAGAACTTTTTCATTCTTTTTCTTTCCGGCGGTCCAGCCTCTTTTTTCCTCATAAGTTCTTCCGTAAAATCCCGTCCAGAGTGCCATTTCCATCACTTCAGCCACAGCATCCGATCCGAGAACTACAGTATATTTACCCGGTTTGACTTTGAACCCTTTATGGTTTTCGTAAACGGGCAGAAGCTTCTGAAATTCTTTAATCGTTTTTGCGACCTTAAAATCGGATCTTTTCCAGCCTGTCTGAGTTGATATGAGCTCCCATTTCTTCTCAGGGTGCTTAAGTACAAGGCTGAAAAGCTGATCGGTCAC
>JAFGUL010000056.1 GCA_016938535.1 Candidatus Delongbacteria bacterium | reverse complement strand
TTCAAGAAACTCAGAAAGGGAAAGTGAAGAGGTTGTGAACGATTTAAGAAAGCCTGAAATATCAATTCTAATGCCTGCGAAGAACTCGGTTCTGTTTCTTAAGAAAACTTTGGACTCGGTAGTTTCTCAGACTGAAACCGAATGGGAGCTTGTGGCCGTAAACGACGGTTCTACAGACGATACTGCTCATATATTCTCCGAATATGCAGACAGGGACGAAAGGATAAAAATTTTTGAGAATGAAGAAGGTATGGGAATAATACCTGCTCTTAAAACTGCTCTTAAGCACAGTTCAGGGAACTTGATCACGAGGATGGATTCCGACGATCTGATGGCTCTGGATAAGCTGGAGACTATGCGTAAACTATTGGAGCGAAAAGGAAAGGGTCATGTAGCTACCGGACTGGTCGAATGTTTTTCGGATGAAGGTATAAATGACGGCTACCGCAAGTACGAAAAATGGATCAATGAATTAATACTTTCTGATAATCTTTACAGTGAGATTTACAAGGAATGCGTTATCCAGTCATCATGCTGGATGGTTCACAGGGAAGACCTTATAAAATGCGGTGCGTTCGAGTCTGATATTTACCCTGAGGATTACGATCTCTGCTTTCGATTTTATAAGCACGGGATGAAGCCGGTTGCAGAAGCGGGTGCAGGAGTTCTGCACTACTGGAGAGACCATACGGCAAGAGTTTCGAGAAATAATCCCGAATATGCCGATCAGCAGTTCTTCGACCTCAAACTCAAGTATTATTTTGAGATCGAGCGTAAGAAAAACAGAGGACTGGTGGTCTGGGGAACGGGTGCAAAAGGGAAAAAACTCGCACGGAAATTACTTGATAAGTATGAAAATTCATTCCGGTGGATAACCGATAATCCGAAAAAGATCGGTGAAAAGATATATGGCGTACAGGTCGAAAGCACAGATATTGTTAAAGAAATGAAAAATATTCAGATAATAGTTGCAGTTTCAGCTATTGATGAGAACAGTAAGATAGAAGAAGTTCTAAAACGATCGGGTTTAGTCAAAAATGAAGATTACTATTGTTTCTGCTAATTTACCAGTGATAAGTCAGGCTTACAAGAGGAATTATTATCCAGCTGTCGGACTCTCCGTCAGTGATGAGATCAACAAATTGAACACCCGCAAGATCCGCTGAAATTCTTTCGCCGAAGAATCTTAAACCGTAAAGGATCACACCTTTCGATTC
>JAFGUL010000007.1 GCA_016938535.1 Candidatus Delongbacteria bacterium | reverse complement strand
CTTTTTCTGAACATCACGGGAAAGTTCACTCTTTTGAACAGACTGATAAATTTATCTTCAGAGTCTTTTGAAATATGATCGAATTTCTTGTTCTCAGGGTCGTTATGATACTTGATAAGGTTGAGTTTGCTCGGAAAACGGCTGAGAAGCTTTGTGAGTTCATGCGCATGTCTTTCTGTGTCATTAAATCCTTTGATCAGCACATATTCGAATATAACTTTTCTGTTCGATCTTTTCGTGTATTTTTCGAGCAGAATGAACAGTTCATTTAGCGGATATTTTCTGTTTGCAGGCATGACCGAGCTTCGTTCTTCATCAAAAGGGTTATGTAGAGAGATCGCCAGCTTATATCTGATATCTTCATCGATGTATCTGCGGATCCCGTCAATATGGCCGAAAGTAGAGATCGTGATCTTTCTTTTTCCTATTGCGAGTCCTGAATCATCCGAAATAATATCTGCGCTTTTTATCACTTCGTCAAAATTATCGAACGGTTCACCCATTCCCATATAAACTACATTCGTTATCCTTTTACCGATATAGTCCGATGAAATGAGGATTTGTGAAACGATCTCCGAAGCCGTAAGATTTCGGGTGAAACCGAGTCGTCCTGTCGCGCAGAAAGAACATTTGAATCTGCAGCCTACCTGAGAAGATACGCACAGAGTTACCCTTTCTTTTTCAGGAATGATGACGCATTCGATAAAATTACCGTCGGAAAGTTTAAGAAGAAGTTTTACGCATCCGTCTGAGCTTGTGCGTGTTTCTTCAATTTGTATATTTTCAAAATCGTTATTCTGCCTTAAACTTTCTCTGAGCCCGGCCGGTATATCCGTCATTTTTTCAAAATCATAAACAGACCTTCTGTATATCCAGTTCCATATCTGCCCGGCCGCATAATTTTTCCCGCCCAGGTCTTCGACTGTTCTTTTCAGATCATTAAATCTGTAACCCGTAACAGGATCCATCGGCTTTACAATTCCGTATTACTTTTTCTTTTGAGTGTCTTTTAACATTTCTGCATCTACAAGGATCCTTCCGCAGCCTTCGCAAATATTGTAGTCGTTTCCCAGCTTTATTTTCTGCTGAAGCTGGTATGGAGTATGAATTCTGCAGCCGTTGCACAGTCCTTCTTCGGTAACAAAAGTGATGGCAACACTGTTCCTGATCTTCATGATCCTGTTATAATGGTTCAAAAACGGGGTTCTTATAAGCTTTTCAATTTTGGTTTTCTTCTTGATCAGTTTATCAAATTCGGCCTGACTTATCTTTACCAGCTCGCTCTTCTTCTTTTCTTCTGCTCTGATCTTTCTTTTAAGTTTGGATATCTCTTTGTCTATATGTGCTACTTCCGTATTGATCGTTTCGACATCTGCATTTATTTCGTCAACCCTTTCCTGAAAGACTTCTACCGCCTTCTGAAGTTTCTTGACCTCTCTTCT
This sequence comes from Candidatus Delongbacteria bacterium, assembly GCA_016938535.1. Next base: position 3,412 of record JAFGUL010000007.1, on the reverse strand, counting down.
TATGTGCTCTTTTTTAGTTTTCTTATCATTTTCAAGGTCGATCTGCTTCTGGCTCAAAATTCTCTTATGATCGGTTATGTCTTCTTCATAAGATTCGAGATCCTCCTGATGTTCGCGGAGTCTTCTTATATGCTTAACTTTATTAAGAGAAAGTTCTTCGATCTCCTGTTTCATTTTGGAAATAAAAGCATTTGTATTTCTTTCTTCTCCGGTAAGCTGATATATTTTATTATCAAGCTTCTGCAGTTCCACCAGCCATTTTAGATCTTCGAACATAATATCCTCCAGTTTTTATATTTTTTTGAGCCCGAACGGGTACTTAAGAAGAACGGTTATATTTTCAGTCACCGATCTTTTGTTCAGATTCGTCATAATGACATTGATATCAGGCGCGTAATCATAGATCAGCTGCCGGCATGCCCCGCACGGACTCACGGGTTCGGGAGTATCTGCCACTATCAGAATTGTTCTGAACTCATTCTCACCTGCGCAAAGCGCAGCCGACAGCGCATTCCTTTCAGCGCACATACTTAATCCGTAAGATGATGATTCAATGTTGCAGCCTGAATATATCTTTCCCGATACTGTGATGATAGCGGCCCCCACTTTGAAACCTGAATAGTGCGCATGCGCTTTACCGCGCGCCGCCGCTGCAGCTGAAAACAACCTGTCGAAAATTTCCTGATCTTCTGTCATCTATTTCACTATCCTGATCTTTTGACCCTGATAAATCTTAGCCGTTTCATTACCCGAAGGGAGCGTAATTATTTCAAGGTCGTTGATTGTTGAGAGTTCACGCCAGTCAACTCCGTATTTAAAAGCGATACTTTCGATCCTGTCGTTATATTTCACCTCATAAATATCAAGAAGAACTCCAATCCCGTCAGCGGTAACCTCGTTCTCTCTGAGTACCGAAAGCAGAATTTCCGATCTGCCTTCAGGAACCACGATCTCCATGGAGGTATATTTATTGATATAACCGCCGGTCTTATATGAACCGAAATTTATATGAGGATTTACAGTGTAGAATTCTCTGTAATTCATGCCTGTAATTTCGCAGATGTAAGTAAATTCAAGATCCGACGGTCCAAGACTGACCACGCATGTTTCATATTCACGCTTTTTCTTTTTTGGAGGCTCTCTGAATCCGAACTCTCCGGGGTTTTCCAAAATCATTTTGTAAATGATGACTTTCTCGACATAGGATTCCGTTTCGGTGTTTGATCTGATGTCCCAAAAGTCTTCTGATCTCTGAGATTCGAGAACGGTCCTTACATTCATATCACCATTATTATACGCAGCAAGTGTTAAAAAAGGATCGTTATTAAAAATACCGGAAAGCATCATCAGATGTTCGGCAGTAGCCTCTGTGGATTTATTGAGAAGATTCCTTTCGTCGCAGTAGCTGTCAACCCTGAGACCATACATTCTTGCAGTTGCGGCCATGAGCTGCCACGGACCTGAAGCTCCGGCCTTGGAATAAGCTCTTGTATTGAACTCTGATTCGACGGGTATAATGTAGGCGAAATCCGGGTGTACATCATACTGAGTTAATATCTCAGAAGCGAACGGGATGAATTCGTCTTTTTCATTTATCAGGTTCTGAATAAATCCCCTTCTGTCATTTACTAGGATGTTGAAATTTTTTTCAAGGCGTATTTCAGTATCGAATTTTTCGACCGGGACGGTTTTTCCGGCAAAGCGGATCTCTTCAGGCATCCTGTAACCGGCTGCAAATATCGAGTTAAGGCTTAAAAGGATTAGTGCAGTGATTGTAAAATTTTTAAGGACGCTCAATTTTATGCCCTGTTTTACTTTAACAACCTGATAATATAACAAAAATATGCTTGAAAACCAAACAAAATATACATAACTTTATGGCATTGAATCTGGAGGGATTATGAAATACGGAATAATAGACAATCTTAAAGACCATCATGATTCGTTTAAACTTAGTGAATTTTTTGCAGTACTGAAAGAAACCGGACTTGAATTTTCAATAAACAGGGAAAAGCAGTATTCAAGAGGATTTTCGCCCGTAACGGAAGACAAAACTGAACTGATAGAAAAATCGGATGTCATAATAGTGCTCGGGGGAGACGGTTCAATGCTCGAAGCCGCAAGCCATTCTGCTGAATCCGGAAAACCTTTCATAGGTGTCAACTACGGTAAACTGGGCTTTCTTGCTGATGTCAAAGAAAATGAGATCATCGAAAGGATCAGGCAGATCGAAAAAGGTCAGTTCTTTATCGAAGAGAGAATAATGCTAAATGCCTATTATGAGGATCACGAGATCAGAGCTTTGAACGATATAGTTCTAGACAGGGGTTACTCTCAGAGAGTACTGAAAGTATCAGTCGATATAGACGGAAAATTTTTCACGACATACACTTCCGACGGAGTAATAGTTTCTACACCTACAGGATCGACAGCCTACAACATGTCTGCCCACGGACCGATAATGCAGCCAGGAGTTCCCGCTTTTGTCCTGACCGCAATGTCTCCCCATGCACTTGCAATGCGGCCGATCGTCATACCAGATTCTTCTGTCATATCCCTTACCGCAGAAAGTAATTTCAACGAAATGATCCTGTCAGGCGACGGTCAGGAAAGTATAAACATTCCGTCCTATGCAAAGATCACGGTTAAGAAAGCCCCTTACACTGCGAAATTCATCAAATTCCCGGACAGTGATTACTATCATCTTCTCCGTGAAAAACTCGGATGGGGCGGTTTCAAAGAGCGCGTTTCAAAATGAAATATTTGCCAAATTAGCAGTTGACAAATTAAAGATGTATTGGTATATTTACCGCCTGATTAGACGGGAGCTTAGCTCAGTCGGTAGAGCAACTGGCTGTTAACCAGTTTGTCGGGGGTTCAAGTCCCTCATCTCCCGCAGTAAAAAGGCCGCAATTTGCGGTCTTTTTTATTACCCTCTTGACTTATACGATATTGCATCGTATATTACTCCTATGAAAGTAACAGCGATAATACAAGACGAACTGATCGAAGAAGTAATGGCAAAGACAAAGGGTAAAAATATTACCGAATCTCTGAAAACTGCTCTTACGGAGTGGCTTCGGATGCAGAGAATTAAAGATCTGAACAGACAGGTTGCCGAAAGCCCTCTTGATTTCAAATACGGAGCTGAAGAGTTAAGAGAGCTTAACAGGAAATGATAGTTGCCGACACTTCGATATGGATCGAATTTTTAAAGAACAGACTCGAAGAAAAAGAAATTTTCGTTCGTCTTCTTGAAAATGATTATATGCTGATGCCCGAAGTTGTAGCGGGCGAACTTCTCCAGGGCGCTAAAACGGAAAAAGAGGTCAGTATCATAAAAGGATACGCCGAGAATTTGCAAAGTCCGGAAACGAAAGGCTTATTTTTATCAGCCGGAGAATATACATTT
>JAFGUL010000055.1 GCA_016938535.1 Candidatus Delongbacteria bacterium | reverse complement strand
ATCAAAATACAGGCTGATCCTACCGACCGAGGACGAACTCAAGCGCGAGATAGAGCGTGAAATACTTATGGTCAGAGAAGAAATGGCAAAGTACGGGGTAAATAAATGACACAGGACAGACCGGATACACTGGTACACTATTATACAAATGAAGATCACATCTTCAAAACAATAACTTCTTATAAAGAACATGAGCTGGATGAGATCCTGGACAATATATCAGATATCCATTATCAGAACTAGCAGGCAGCGACAGCGTAAGCTTCACAGTAAACGACAGCATGTGGTCATTCTCATTTGAATTCTTTAAAAAGGGTCTGAGTGAATTCGATCCGAAAGAATATTACGAAGAAGTACCTTTGAACGGACAGGCGTTCCCAATAAAAGAATTCCCTTCTATCTATGAAGAATCGCTGAAATATCAAAGGCATGGTTTCGAGGTTCAGATATGGGACAGAAGCATCGTTGACGAAATTATCAGAAGGCACAGAGAAGAAATTGCGAAGTACGGTAAAATTTAAGTTGATAATTCATTCGACATCAAATATATTCTCACTTTATACAGACAAGCGCGGAAAAGAAACTGTGGCAGAGTCGTAAAAATATTGAAAAAAATTAGCACATTGCCGTTATTTGGCGGTGAGGATGTAGTATATTGACAGAAAAGGGAGAAATTGATGCTTATAGACAATGAAAATAAGAATATGAAAGTCCACGAGTGGCTCGCTAAGTATAACGAAGAGGGCAGCCTTGATATAGTCACCGGATATTTTACGGTTGGTGCTCTCGCTCATTTGTCGAAGATAACTAAAGAAAAAATATCAAAATACCGATTCATTCTCGGTGATATAGTAAGTCAGGATACTGGTAAAATTAAGGCTTTGGACCTTCTGAATGAAAATGTCGGAATCGAGACTGCTTTAAAGCTGAAATCATTATCTCAGGAAGCTGTCGAATTTCTAAAACTGGATAAAGTAGAGGTTAAGACTCTTGAGCCGAATTTTTGTCATGCGAAACTTTATCTAAAGACGGCGGAAGCGGACGACAGGAACAATTACTACATCAGCGGAAGCTCAAATCTGACAGAAGCCGGCATCGGGAAGAATCCGACGAGCAATGTAGAGCTTAATCTTGCCGAATGCAGTAATAATAATCAGTTTATAGAACTTCACGGCTGGTTTAATCAGTTGTGGCTGAAACCTCAGGCGCATTATGAAAAAACGGTCACAGAAAACGGAAAAACAAAGAAAATTCCTTTCAAGCAGTATCTTATAGATGAAATGTCGAAACTTTTTGATATTTACACACCTGAACAAATTTATTTCAAAATCCTATTTGAACTTTTCAAAGAGGACGAAGAAGATGATGATTTTAAGAAAAATTTCGGCAAGCTCGAAAACACTGCGATCTTCAGAAAGCTTTATCCTTTCCAGCAATCAGGCGCGAACAGCCTCATAAAAATGCTTGATAAATTCGGCGGAGCGATTCTTGCCGATGCGGTAGGACTGGGAAAGACATGGACTGCTTTGGCAATCATGAAATTCTATCAGATGAAAGGCACGGAAGTAATCCTTTTATGCCCCAAGAAACTTGAACTCAACTGGAGTCAGTATTTAAAGCGCAAGAATTCAATATTTGAAGAAGATGCTTTTGATTATGTTATCAGATTTCACACTGATCTCAGAGAAGACGGTATGAATAAAAGAGACGCAAATCTGGATTTCTTTACTAACGATAAACCAAAACTGTTCGTAATTGATGAAAGCCATAACCTGAGGAATGACAAATCCAAAAGATATGAGTTTTTACTCGAAGAAATCCTTCAGAGATCAAAAGGCGATGATAAAGTTCTTATGCTCTCTGCAACTCCGATAAACAATTCATTCAAAGATATCAGAAATCAGTTTAAGTTTATGGTAAAAGGAGAGAATGACGGTTTCAAAGAAAAGCTCGACATAAACAACCTGGAAGCTACTTTTAAAGACGCGCAGGCATATTTCAACAAATGGAGTAGAGAAGAAGCCGCTACTCTTGCCGATTTTCATAAAGAAATAAAAGACAGTAATTTTTTTAAGCTTACAGATAATCTGCTCGTAGCAAGAACAAGAAAAAAGATTAAATCAACCTACGGTTCAACTATTTTCTTCCCGAAACATAAAAAACCCATAAATATTTTTAAGACACCTTTGAAATTCGGGGATGTAGAATGCTTTGCCGAATTACTTGACAACCTAAAGCTGAAATTATCCGCTTATCAGCCATCTTTCTACACTGAGTCACTCGAAGAAAAAAAGCGGAAAAAGAAAGAAAAGCAGGAGAAGAAGAAAAAAGGCATGAAGCAGGAGCAGGGAGGTATTTTAACTGATAATATTCAGCGTGAATTCTTTCTTGTAAAAATGATGCTGATTCTGCTTTTAAAGAGACTTGAATCTTCATGGTATGCTTTCCACATTACAGTCGGCAGGATTTACGCACATCACGAAAAAGCTCTGCTCAATATATCCAATTACGAGGAAACGAAGAAAGACAATAATATTGAATATGATAAAGACACCTTAGATGAAGTTACCGATGAAGATGAAACCGGAATTCTCGATGAGTTTACTTTCGGTAAAAAAAGCCCCGTCAAACTAAGTGATATAGACAAGGCCGGAATGCTCGATCTGTTCAAGAAAGATATAAAAAGCGATAAAAAAGATTTGAAGCATATTTTAGACAATGTTGAGCATTTTGCCAAGATTATCGAAGCTGAAACATCAAACGGAACACAAGATCCTAAACTTGAAGAACTTCTTGAGATCATAGAAAGAAAAAAGAAGCTTACAAATAAGAAAATTGTAGTGTTCTCGGCCTATAAAGATACCTGCGAATATATTTTTAATCAGTTACAAAAAAGAAGCGTGAAAAATTATGCAATGGTATCAGGCGACGAAGTGAAAGACTGGAGAAATACGACTTTTAAAAGTCACGAAGTGATATTACAGAGATTCGCACCTTACACAAAGCTGTTCAAGGAAAAGAACTGGAAGGATTTTGAACCTTCATCCGACACACTTTCTAATCGGGAAGAGTATCTTGAATGGGCAGATTGGGCAAAAACTAACGAGAACGGTTTTTATGCTTTGTACGAGGATCAGATAGACATTTTATTAGCAACAGACATTCTCAGCGAAGGACAAAACCTTCAGGATTCCGATATGGTGATAAACTATGATATACACTGGAATCCGGTAAGGGCAATTCAGAGAGTAGGCCGTATAGACAGGATTGGATCGCCGAATGAAGTTATTCAAAGCATTAACTTCTGGCCTGCAAAAGACATTGACGATTATATTTATCTTAAGGAAAGAGTTGAAAGAAGAATGGCTATCATGAAGCTGGCCGGATCGGAAGTAATAGAAAGTTTTACCGATAATTTTGAGCTTATTGCCCAGGATGAGAGCCTTGAAGAAAGGCAGAACGCTGTTCTCATGAAGCAGATGGCGGATACAATGGATGAATTAGAGAGCAAGAAGAATCTTGATTTCAGTGATCTTACCTTTGAAACTCACAGACAGCTGTTAAAAGAAATGCTGATGCAGAAAACAAAAGAGTTCGAGAATATGCCCAAAGGAGTATTTTCCGGATTAAAGATAGAGCATGACAGGGAAATGAAAAACGGAATTATAGCAATGCTCGGTTATCCCGCTCAAAAGAAATACGATCCCGGACATGTTTACACCAGCAAAGAACTGATTTATATTGATCTTGACGGCTGTCAGATATCGAATAATCAGAAGATAATTCTCGATTCGCTGTACAGACACTACAAAGAACCCCGATTTGTTGAAAGTAAAATAGATGCCGGTGATGCAGGTTCAATAAAAGAATTGTCAGAAGCACTAAACAAATGGATGGATAATCAGAAGAGAAGAGTTATCACTTTAGATGACGGAACAAAAAAAGAAGTCATTGGCGATGCCGGATTAAGTCTGCTTGAAAAATTAAAATCAGGCAAGAAAGAAGCAGTACAGATGATAAAGAAAGAAGGCAAAATATCAGACAGGTACAATTTTGATAATTTCGACCTGTTAACATGGCTGATCATAACTAAATAACAGGATAAGCAAGATGATAGATTTGAGTGTTTTCAAAACAAAGGATTTCATGAGTGGAGTAAAAGAACTCTTCTCAGAACTTAAAATCCCCGTAAATTATATAGATGACAAACCCGCTTTGCCGAAAGACATTCT
>JAFGUL010000054.1 GCA_016938535.1 Candidatus Delongbacteria bacterium | reverse complement strand
TCATTTTTCCAGCTTTTTTGATTCGTTCCACAGCGAGTCGAGATAGTCAAGTGTCTGCTCATCAATTTTCTTTCCCTGATCCTCGACAGTTTTTTCGATATAATTAAATCTGCCTATGAATTTATTATTGGCCTTTTGAAGAGCATCTTCCGGATCGACATTAAGCTTTTTGGCAAGATTGACCATCACGAACAGAATGTCTCCGAGCTCTTCTGTTATGTTCGGAATATCATTCTTCCTGATACCCTCCTCAAGCTCATTTATCTCTTCTTTGACCTTTTCTAAGATATCTACGGCGTTCTCCCATTCAAAACCGACCGCTCCGGCCTTCTGCTGCAGTCTTAATGATCTCAAAAGCGCGTTGAAGCTCCTGGGAACCCCGTCGAGTATGCGTTTTTTGCCTTCCTTTTCCTTCTTGATCTTTTCCCAGTTGTTCTTTACCTGATCGGGTGTGAGATCCTGCTTTTCGCCGAAAATATGCGGATGTCTAAGCTCAAGTTTGTCGGAAATGCTTCTCGCCACATCCTCAATATTGAACTCTCCCCTTTCATCGGCTATCTGCGACTGAAAAACTATCTGGAGTAATAGATCTCCGAGCTCCTTTTTCAGTTCAGTCTTGTCTTTATCGTCTATCGCTTCAAGAACCTCGTAAGCCTCCTCGAGGATGTATTTCTTCAAACTTTCGGGCGTCTGCTCAAGGTCCCACGGACATCCTGATCCTTTATCCCTCAGCTTTTTCATGATATTGACAAGTCTTTGTATCTGATCCAATTCATCTCCCGCATTAAATCGCTTAAATATAAGAAAAACTCAAACAAATATCATTCTAAAATGTATAAGATTTGACTTGTGTAGGTAAAAGAGTTATTTTACAGCCTTAACATTGAGGAGCGGAATTATGAAAAAAATATTATTACTCGCAGCATTTCTGGCCATTACAACTTCTGTTTTCGGAATATCGGGTCAGAAAATACTGTCGAATATAACTAAAAACTATCAAAAGATGAAAAATTTTAATGCTGATTTTGTACAGGTGCAGGTATGGGAGCTCGCGGCCGAAGAGAACAGGACAGAGGGCAGGATCTACATGAAAAATGACGAATCTTTCAGGGTAGAGACACCGGGAGGTTTCATTCTAAGCGACGGTAAAACAGTATGGAGGTATTCAGCTGAAAATTCGCAGGTTCTAATCGAAAATATCAAAGAAAATGAAGATACGATGCTTCCGGGTAAGATATTTTTCGACTTTGCAGAAAAGTACGAACTAAAAGATTATTTTGAAAAGAAGGAAGAGGGAAAGACGATCTATTTTCTCGAACTTGTTTCGCCTAAAGACAAACAGAGGTTCATTGATAGACTGAAAGTTAAAGTTAATAGCGATTTTATGCCTTTCGAGATCGAATATTTTGACCTTGACGACAATAAGACGACATTCATACTCCAAAATGTGATCATAGACGGAAATTCAGACGCTGATAAATTTAGATTTGAACCTGAAGAGGGCATTGAAATAATGGATCTTCGCGAATGAAAACAACTGCGAACTGTAAACTAAATCTGCACCTGAGAGTTACGGGTAAACTTCCCGACGGTTACCATTCACTCGAGACCATTTTTCATGAGATACCTTTCGGTGACGAGCTTGACATTGAGCTTTCTGATGACGGGAAATTACATTTTTCTTCATCCGGAATTGAAATTCCTGACGGTGGAAATAACATTTGCGTAAAAGCAGCTGAGATACTTAAGATAAAACACGGAATAAAAGACGGCTGCAGGATACATCTGCAGAAAAATGTTCCGATAGGAGCAGGTCTCGGCGGAGGCTCGTCCGACGCGGCGGCCGTTCTGAAATCCCTAAACGATCTCTGGGGTATCGGATCAACTGAAAAAGAACTGGAGAAAATGGGTCTTGAACTTGGTGCCGATGTGCCTTTTTTCATAAGAGGCGGTTGTGCCTGGGGGGAAGGAAAAGGAGAGCTTCTCAGGCCTATGAATCCGGTACTGGAAAACGGGACTATCTTACTAATATATCCACATTTACACATCAATACCTCATGGGCGTATAAAAACCTTAATTTGAACTTGACAAAAACAGCCGATAATGTTATATTTGCCGAAGTCTCAAAATTAAGAGCACCTCTCAGGCATTATTTTGAGGGGTTTTTCAATGATTTTGAGGCGGTGGTATTTGAAAAATACCCTGAAATAGAAAAGATCAAGGAGTTCATGATCAACGAAGGCGCGGATTTTTCTGCTATGTCCGGCAGCGGATCAACGGTATTCGGTTTTTTCACTAATGAAAAGATGCTTGAACATGCGATCAGAATTGCTGATAAAAATTACTTTGTTAAAGCGATAAAACTATAGCGGAGGAAACATTGGAAATCACCGAAATCAGAGTAAACCTGAGAGATGAGGAAAAACTGAAAGCATTCGTACATGTCACATTCGACAACTCTTTCATTATCAGAGGACTGAAAATAATTCAGGGCAAGGATGGTCTCTTCGTCTGTATGCCGAGCAGAAAACTTCCTGACGGAACTTACAAAGATATCGCTCATCCCATAGTTGATGATTTCAGAATGAAGCTTGAAAAAGAGATCCTTGACAAGTATTCTGAAGAACTTTCGAACCAGGTCGAAGGCGGAACGGAGAACTCCGGGGACTAGGTTTCATTATAATTTCTGACTGGGGTATCGCCAAGTGGTAAGGCACCGGGTTCTGGTTCCGGTATCCGGGGGTTCGAATCCCTCTACCCCTGCTCAGTTTTGACCACGGAGGGGCATGGCCAAGCGGTAAGGCACCAGGTTTTGGTCCTGGCATCCGGAGGTTCGAATCCTTCTGCCCCTGCAAATTTAATTAAATAGAAAGAAGGTAACGCAAAATGTTAGAAAAAATAACAGCTCAACCGAAAGGGAACGACAACAAGAGAGCGATCCACGCAAAAAGAAAGGCAGGACTTGTGCCGGTTAACCTTTACGGTCCCGGAATTGAAAAAAGCCATTCCTACTATATGGATGAACTCAGCCTTAACAGAGCAGTGAAATCAGGCAAGAAGATCCATGAGATCACAACAGATATGGGCGATTTTAAAGTTGTTTTCAAAGAGATCCAGAGACATCCTGTAACATGGGGTCTGACTCATGTTGACCTTTTATCACTCGCACCGGGAATGAAGGTTACTCTAAAAGTTCCTGTAAGATACCACGGTGTACCTTACGGTGTGAAGAATATGGGTGGAGTTTTCATTATCAACTCCAGAGATCTTGAGATCGAGGCTCTTGCTGAATATATTCCGAATGAGATCAATGTTGATATTACCGACATGAAGCTCAAAGACACAATTCACGCATCTGATATCGTAAGAGAGAATATCAGAGTTGTATCCCCGTCAGGAATGCTTCTTGCGAGAGTTGGTATAACAAGAGCGGCCGTATCTGCCGGCGGAGGTGCTGATGCAGGTGCTGCTGAGGGCGAAGAAACTGCAGGCGAATCTTCAGAGGAGACAGCGGCAGGTGAAGAAAATAAAGAAAGCGAATAGCATCTTTATAGGTGCTCACTTTGAAATAAGACAGACAGCTTTGTGCAAATTATAATTGGACTGGGAAATCCGGGAAGCAGGTATGCGGATACATGGCATAACCTCGGGTTCATCTCGGTGGACAGGTTTGCGGCAAAACACGATTTTTCTTTCAGGGCCGGAAAGGGCAGGTATTATGCCGCGTCCGGCTTTTTTGATAATAAGAAGATCGTTATCGTAAAACCTTCCACTTACATGAATCTTTCCGGAACAGCAGTTTCGCAGGTCATTGACTTTTACGGTGTTTCTGCTGAGGATATTATTGTGATCTATGACGATATTAACCTCAATATGGGAAATATCAGACTTCGCGAATCAGGATCTGCAGGAGGTCATAACGGGATCAAATCGATCATAAACTCGCTTGACACCATGCAGTTCAACAGGGTCAGGATCGGATTTCGGACGGACGGGATAAGCAATATCCTCAGAAACAATCCCGAAGCTCTCCCGGACCTCGTACTGGCAAAAATACCGTCTTCACTGGCGGACGATGTGAACGACACGATAGATAAAAGCGTTTCGGCAGTTGAGTATATTCTGGAAAAAGGAATGAAGAACGCAATGAACAATTTTAACAGCACTAATACTGAAGATAAAACAAATTCTTAAGGGAGTGACATGGACATTGACAAGATAATATACCTGGTGCCTGTATTCGGCATCGCAGGATTATTATTCGCGTTTTACAAAACTCTGTGGATCACTAAGCAGGACGAGGGTACACCGGAAATGATCTCGGTTGGAAAAGCTATCCAAAAAGGCGCAATGGCATTTCTCAAGGCTGAATACAAGATCCTTGTGTATTTCGTTCTGATAATTGCAGTTCTTCTCGCATGGGCCAATTTCGGAAAAGAAGAGAACAGTTCTCTGATAGCGGTTTCTTTCATAATTGGAGCATTCTGCTCCGGACTTGCCGGATACCTCGGAATGAAAGTCGCGACTAAATCGAATTACAGAACTGCAAGTGCTGCGAGAACCGGCCTTACTAAAGCACTTTCAATCGCTTTTGCAGGCGGATCTGTAATGGGATTATCGGTTGTAGGTCTCGGTGCACTGGGACTCGGTGTTCTCTTTATAGTTTACGGCAGACTTTGGGGAATAGAAACACCTGAATCCATAATCAAGATAATTAATGTGATCACAGGATTCTCACTCGGTGCTTCATCAATAGCTCTTTTTGCAAGGGTTGGCGGCGGAATTTATACAAAAGCAGCTGATGTCGGTGCAGATCTTGTGGGAAAAGTGGAAGCCGGAATTCCTGAAGACCATTTTCTGAACCCGGCGGTCATAGCTGATAATGTCGGTGATAATGTCGGCGATGTTGCAGGAATGGGTGCTGACCTTTTTGAATCTTTTATAGGTTCAATAATAGGATCAATGGTACTCGGAGCGGCTTTTATAAGTCTTCCTGAATTCGAAGGGAATGCGCTTGCGCCGGTAATTCTTCCTCTCATCATAGCCGCATCAGGCATAATAATCTCCATAATCGGAACTTTCTTTGTCAGGGTAAAGGAAGGCGGAAATCCTCAGACAGCTTTAAATATCGGCGAATTCGGATCATCTGCGCTGATGATATTCGTGATCTATTTTCTTATAAATAAAATGCTCCCGGTCTCATGGACAGGCGCTGACGGATTCAGCTACACTGCATCAGGCGTGTTTTATGCGACAATAATCGGACTGATCGCAGGACTTCTCGTCGGAATGGTAACAGAGCACTATACTAAACCTGACGGCAGCCCGGTTCTCAGGATCGTAAAACAATCAAAATCAGGGTACGCTACAAACATAATTTCCGGTCTCGGTGTAGGTATGGAATCAACAGCTATGCCCATAATCATTATAGCCAGCGGGATTATATCATCGTATTATTTTTCAAATCTCTACGGAATAGCCATTGCTGCTCTCGGAATGCTTGCAAACACAGGGATTCAACTTGCCGTGGACGCATACGGACCGATATCTGATAATGCCGGAGGGATAGCACAGATGTCTCATCAGCCCAAAGAAGTTCGTGACCGTACAGATAAGCTTGACGCAGTAGGAAACACTACTGCTGCCATAGGAAGAGGTTTTGCGATCGCTTCCGCTGCTCTGACAGCACTGGCTTTGTTCGCTGCATTCATGCAGCAGGCTAAACTTACAAGTATAGACATCTCTCAGCCACTTGTGATGTCGGGACTTTTCCTTGGCGCGATGCTCCCTTTCCTCTTCTCTTCTCTTGCGATAAATGCGGTGGGTAGCGCAGCTATGTCAATGGTAAATGAAGTAAGAAGGCAGTTCGCCGACATTCCCGAACTAAAAAAAGCAATAGAAATACTTAAGCTTCATAACGGAGATGAATCGAAAATTCAGGGAGCTGAACTCGACACATTCCGTGAGTCTGTCGGAAAATCGGACTATGAAAGATGTGTGATGATCTCTACCAATGCTGCAATGAAAGGAATGATACTTCCCGGACTTCTGGCTATAGTCTCAGTTATCTCTGTAGGATTTCTCGGGGGTGCTTCAATGCTAGGCGGACTTCTTGCCGGAATTACTGTCAGCGGAGTGCTTCTTGCCATATTCCAGTCAAACACAGGAAGTGCATGGGATAATGCTAAAAAGAAGATCGAGGAAGGTGTCGTAATAGACGGTTATAAATTTGAGAAGGGAACTGAAGCTCATAAGGCATCAATAGTAGGTGATACGGTCGGAGACCCTCTGAAAGACACTTCAGGCCCTTCGCTGAATATACTGCTCAAACTTACCTCGGTTATAGCCCTTGTCATAGCTCCGCTCCTTAACAATTAGTGATTATTAATATTGACATAAACAGTAAAATGGCTTAGATTTAGGCCCGTACAATTCTTGCCGTGTCAGAAGTAACTGATCCGGCCGAAAGACCAAAAGAAGGAGGTAAAATGAATAGGTACGAAACAATGCTGATCTTAGACTCGACTCTGGATCAGGACAAGATCAACTCCGTGATATCCCGTTATGAAGATATCATCAAAGAGGACGGAGAAATCATCGAAATCGACCCCTGGGGTAAAAAAAGGCTTGCTTACCAGATAAACAAAAAACCTACGGGTTTTTATGTTCTCTACAAGTATAAAGCCGGCAACACGATCCCCCAAAAATTAGTCAACGACCTGAACCTTAACGCATCGGTACTGCGCCACATGACTCTTGTTGTGGACAAAAAGATGCTTAAGCAGGAACAGCTTGATCTCGCGGGCCACTCAAAGGAAGAAGAGGCTAAAACGGAAGCGGCAGATAAGCCTGCTTCAGAAGAAAATCAGGAAAAGAACTAAAGGGGACAAAAAATGGTAAAAGACAAAAGAAAAAGAATCTGCCGTTTTTGTGAAGACAATGTTGCTTATATCGACTACAAAAATGACAAACAGCTCGCTAAATTCACGACTGAGCAGGGCAAGATAATACCGAGAAGAACTTCAGGCGTATGCGCTAAACACCAGAGAATGCTGACGAATGCAATAAAAAGAGCGAGAATAGTAGCTCTGATGCCTTTCGTTGACAGCACCGCAAGATAATAAAGGAGACCAAAATGCTTATTATATTAAGACAGGATCTAGAAAAGGTCGGAAAAGCCGGCGATGTTGTTAAAGTTAAAGACGGTTATGCCAGAAATTTCCTCATTCCGAAGGATATGGCTTATCCGGCGACAGATTCATACATGAATATGTTCAAAGAAACTACAAAATCAAAAAGATTCAAGCAGGCTCAGATAACCAAATCAGAAGATTTCTTAAAAAAATCACTCGAAGAGAAGACTGTTGTTATTAGGATGAAATCCGGAGAAGACAACAAACTGTTCGGTTCGGTAACTTCGCAGAATATTGCAGACGAGCTGAAAAAATCAGGTATCGAGCTTGACAGGAAGAGAATTCAGCTTGAAGAGAACATCAAGCACCTCGGCGAATTCAAGGTACCTTACAGATCACATTCTGACCTTGAGATCACTATTACTGTTAATGTTATCGCTGAAAATGAGCAGGAAGAAAAACCTGAGGCTGAAGAAAAGGCCGAGTAATTCTAGTACCCGATATTTATTCAAGCCGGATTTTCCGGCTTTTTTTATTTAATTAATTATTTGTTTTTAAAAGATGAATATCTTAAAATACAGTGTTAATACCGGAGATGCCAATGTATAAGATCAGTATGGAAAATGCGGGTGATAAAAGAGCGAAAATACTTATAGTTGATGATGACCCTCTTATAGTGCAGTCTCTTGAAATGGTTCTGGAAAGATATTTTGAAGTTTATAAAGTTTCAGACCCTCTCCTCGTTTTCGATATTCTTAAAAAAGAAAATATAGATGTTCTTATCTCCGATGAAATGATGCCCGGAATGAGAGGAAGCGAGCTTTCTGAAAAAGTCA
Source organism: Candidatus Delongbacteria bacterium (assembly GCA_016938535.1). The sequence goes on along the minus strand of JAFGUL010000054.1, from coordinate 2,578 downwards.
ACAGGGAATATCCCAAGATTTGCAAGATCATACTGAGCGGGAATTCCGATAAAAAGGATATCGTAAGGGCTATCAATGAAGGTCATGTATTCTCATTCCTTTTCAAACCGGTCGATATCAACCAGCTTCTTCAGGCCGTAAAAAGAGGTCTGGATCATAAGAGATTGAAAGAGACTATAGAGCTTCAGAATATTCAGCTCGCGGAAAAAAATAAAAATCTGATCCACGATGTTTTAAAGAAAAGCACTAAGATACTGGAAATGGAAAAATTCTATGAATTGGGTAAATTTTCAGCCTCGATCGTTCATGATCTTAACAGCCCGCTTCAGACCCTTATCACCGGTTATCAGCTTCTCGAAGATGAAATAGGCAAGTGTTCAGAACATAATTCCTCAACTTCTACCGTATTATCCCTGATCGACAAAAGTCTTAGTACAATGGAGGAAATGATAAAAAGTATCTCCAACAGGATCAATGATAAGATATCTGAAAAATCGGTCAGATTCGACCTTAACGAACTTATCAGGAAAAACATTGAGCATTTGAACCTGACTCACCAGAAAATATACCCTTTTGAAATTTCATTCCTGCCTTCAGAAGACATACCTCTTATAAAGGGTGTTCCGCTGCACTTTGACCAGATACTTACAAATATTCTCAAAAATTCTTTCGACGCCCTTGAGCACTCTGAAGAAAAGAAAATTACGGTGAAGACCTTTATTAAATCTGAAAAGATCTGCATTTTCGTAAAAGATACGGGCACAGGCATCCCTGCCGAAGATATCGAAAAAATATTCGATATCGGGTTTTCAACTAAAGATTACGGGAAAGGAACGGGCCTCGGGCTGGTCATAACCAGACAGATGGTGGAATCTTATAAAGGCAGGATCAAGGTCGAATCCGAACCCGGAGCCGGAACAAGCCTGCTTATCTGCTTCCCGGTAAGAAAATAAATGAATTATAACAACAGTCAGTCAGAAGCAATAAGCCATTTCGAAGGCCCCTGCCTGGTTCTTGCGGGAGCGGGAAGCGGCAAAACGAGAGTGATCATAGGAAGGATCGAAAGACTGATCTCTCACCACAGGGTCAGACCTTCTTCCATACTAGCAGTGACCTTTACAAACAAAGCTGCTCAGGAGATGAGGGAAAGGCTGTCGGAAAAGATTAAGGACCACGATTCAATCACCTGCTCGACTTTCCATGCTCTCGGCGTAAAGCTTATAAGGGAAAACTTAAAAACCCTGGGCTACACAAGCGGTTTTTCAATCTACGGATCGGCGGAACAGCATGCGGCGATCAAAAAAGCGATGCACAATCTGAACATAAGCGATGAAATGTTCGATCCTAAGCTGATCAGCTATAAGATCTCATTTTTTAAAAACCGCTACAACAGCCTGAACGAAGTTAATGCAATTGACCCCATAACCAGTGTCTCCAAGCGGATAATGCCTGAATATGACCGTATCCTGAAGGCCAGTAACGCTCTTGATTTTGACGATCTGCTCTTAAAAATTCTCGAGATCTTTAGGGATAATGAAATACTTGAGAAATATCAGGACAGATACAAATATATACTCATTGATGAATTCCAGGACACAAATCCCGTTCAGAACAGGATCGTCTTAAAGCTCGGTTCAAAATATTCAAATGTGTTCGTTGTTGGAGATGACGATCAGGCCATTTACGGATTCAGAGGGGCTGATTTCAGGAACATACTCGACTTTGAAAAACACTGGGAAAGCTGCAGAACGATCGTTCTGGATGTAAATTACCGTTCGACCGAGACCATACTCAAGGCCGCATCGGCTGTGATCAACAACAATTCGGAGAGGAAACAGAAAAAAGTAAGTTCTCATTTCAAAGATCACATACCGATAGAATACTTTACTGCATTAAACGACAAGCATGAAGCAGATCTCATCTCGGAAAGGATCAAAGACCACGGGAATAAATATTCAGACCATGCGGTACTATTGAGAACGAACTATCTTTCAAGAACAATAGAGGAGTCATTCAGAGCGCACAGGATACCTTATAAGATAGTGGGCGATTATAAATTCTACGACAGAAAAGAGATCAAAGACATTCTGGCATATCTTAGCGTAATAGTCAACCCGTCAGATGAAGTTTCAGTGCTCAGGATAATCAACACTCCAAAAAGAGGTATAGGCGAGGACACCGTTTTTAAGATCTCTAATTACGCGGAAAAGAATAGGATCAGCTTCTTCAGCGCTCTTAAAGATTACAGGAAGATCGAAACCATATCAAGCTCAAAACATCATAACATAGGCACCTTTCTCGATCTGATTATGAAACTTATAGATATTTCAGGATCGAATGACATATTCAACACGGCAAATCAGCTTATAAAAGAGATCGACTATTTCGGATATATAGATAAAGATAAGGACAAAAATGCTGAAAGCAAAAAAGCCAATGTCGAGGAACTCTTAAACTCTGTAAAAGAATATATGAACGAAACCAGAAGGCCCAGTCTGAACGGTTTTCTCGAAAAAGTCGCACTAATTCAGGACGGAGATGACACAGAAAGAGGAGAACAGGTCATCGTGCTCACAGT
>JAFGUL010000053.1 GCA_016938535.1 Candidatus Delongbacteria bacterium | reverse complement strand
TATATTTTTTCCGATATGAACATTTTTCGGAGGATTTGTGACTAAAGAAGAACTGATCAAGGCTGTTTCGAACAAGCTGATAGAGAATTGCGACCTGTCAGAATCTGATCTGAACGGAATGGATCTTTCAGGCTGTGAGATAAACAATGTGATTTTCGCAAAAGGAACTCAGAAGGATAGGGTAATTGATGGCGTTATTTTTAATAATGTTAAGATAAATAATTCCTCATTTGAAGGTGCTGAACTCAACAACTGCGATTTTGACGGCTCGGGTACAGAATTAAAAAGCGTATCATTCAAAAAGTGCGTGATGATAAAATGCCGATTCAGAAAAAGTGCTCTTTCATGGTGCGACTTCAGATATGTTGAGATAAATTCTGCCACATTCGAGGAAGCCAAGGTCGATTTCTGCGACTTCTACAGAGCATTTCTTGTCGGAGTCATAATTTTCCGTAAAGCTAAGATCAGCAGCAGCAGTCTTTTCTACACTTATTTTGATGAAGGTGCAACGATCAGAATGGATAACATCGCAGGAAGAAAACTTCTTCAGCAGGACGAACCGGCTTACAGAAAATTCCTTGTCGAGTGGAACACTTATGGTACAGGTGTCCGAAATAACGAACAGAACAGGATATCTGACTGGAGTCCTGATTCATCGCTCAAAGCGAGGTATGCCGACGCAGAGGATATTTATAAGACCCTGAACGGTCTCTGGATGAGCAAAGGATACCTGGCTGACGCCAACTGGGCGTATGTTATGGGCAGAAAGATGGAAAGGAAAAGGATGATCTCCGATCTTAAGTCGGGAAATGATAGTGTTGCTCAAAAATTGAAGCTTTTTCTGCAGATATTCTGGAACATGCTATCTGACGCAATGTTCGGGTACGGCGAAAGCATTCTGAAAATGATCGTATCTTATGTCGTTGTTATATTTATCTTTGCCTATTTTTATTATCTTATACCTGAAGTATCGCTTTTTACATATGACAGAGCAGTTGAAGTCAGCTTGAAAAATATGGTAGCAATGTCTTCGGACGAAGTAACGGGAATTTCACCGCTTGTTGACTTCCTCAATGTTCTGCAGACAACGATCGGAATACTTATAACAGGTATATTCGGTTTTATACTCGGAAATAAGATTCGGAATCAGTAGATCATTTGGTGATAATCCCAAAATAAACAGGTTCGAAGTACTGAATTTATTGCACGTTTGTATTGAAAGAAATTTACTACTTGACAAACTCAGATTGTTTTGTTAAATTTGATATATAGAGACTCGATATATAGAGGGTAGATACATTGAAGACAAATGAATTCGAAATACAAAAACTGACCAAATACTGTAACGAGATACTCATTCTGGGTCTTTTGAAGAACGGAGAGAAGCACGGTTATCAGCTGGCTCTGGAAATTGAAGAGCTTTCGGACGGTTTTTTCAAATTCAATCACGGCACATTGTATCCGATATTACACAAACTTGAAGAAGAGGCTTATATCAAAGGAATATGGCCCGAAGAAGAAACAAAAAGGAAAAGAAAATTCTATATTATAACGGAAAAAGGGAAAAAATATCTTGAAAGCAACAAAGCGGGATGGCAAAAGCTTTTCAAATACCTTTTCAGGATAACGGGGGAGTAGTATGGAAAAAATGAGAAATCTGATCAGGGAACTAAACTCAAGGATCGATATTCCTCAGCCTCACAGGTCGGATCTGATCTGCGAGATATATTATGATATGAAAGAGACTTATGATCATTATATTGAAAAGGGATTGTCTTCAGAAGAGGCTGAGAACAGAACCTGCGAGAAATTCAGTTTTGACGATGCATCTCTCAAGGAGCTGTCTGATCTTCACTGTTCGGGTTACTGCAAAATGCTGAACCGTTTCAGCGTCAGTCTAAGAAAAAGGATAGATAAAAGCATAATGGTAATAACCGTTCTGTTCATTCTTTTCGTATATTTTAGACAAATATCATCGACAGAGATCTTCAAAAATGCGGGTGAGATAATATTCCTTCCTCTGGCAATAACATCTGCGGTTCTTCTGATCTTGGCAGCAAAAGTAATGCAGCTTTATATCAGAAAAGAACACAGTGTCAAAACTCTTAAACGGGGGAGCGGTACAATCATATTCTGCTCATTATTCACTCTCATGACAGGTATTTCAGGATATTTTCTTCAGTTCTACAAAGTAACTGTTCAGGCTTCAAAAGAGATCGAAATTTACGGTTACAGTACGGATATATTAATAAAAGCTCTTGTGGAGTGGCATCTTAAAGGAACTGCTTTACTGATATTTTCAGTTTTCAGTTCGATACTTATTGCGATACTTTGGCTTGTGATCGTTAAAAAAGAAAGCATGATAATTGACAGGGAAGCGGATCTGATAATGAACGATCCGTTCGTTTAAATTAAAAAAAAGGAGGTAAAGGATGAATTTCTTTATCGTGATGGGGTTCTGGCGGTGGCCTCTGATGATATTCACACTGCTGATAATCTATAATCTTGTCAGGTACTCACCCGCAGTAATGAAAGGGAAGACTGTAACAGAAAGCGTCAGGATCAGTATAGATTCGATACTGTTCTGGGGAGTAATGAGTGTCGCAACCGGAATATTGGGGCAGATCAGCGGGATCTATAATGCTCTGAACATAATCATCAAAGCAACAGATATATCTCCGCAGATAGTCATGAAAGGTTTCTCCGAATCTTTTACAAGTACCATTTACGGGTTCTATATCTTCATTTTATCCGGCCTGATCTGGTATTTTCTTAAAAGAAAGATCAGAATGTCTGATGCGAAGGAATAAAAACAGGGCTTAACAAAAGTACCGGCAAGTACGCAATACCGCAGTTCTCTGCGGTATTTTTTTTGTAAGCCCTTTAAGAAATATAATTAAATATTAATAAATTGACAAATACAAAGCTGGAATCGAGATTTATTAGTTGTGGAAATTCTAGAAAAATATTTTTAGATTTATATGATATCTAAGGGAGGCTGAAAATGGATTATGGTTCAGAATTAATAAACTTAACAGCGCTTCTGCCGCTCATAGCGGGATTCCAGATACAGGTTCCGCCGCAGGCGGCGACACAGATAACGAGCGCGAGAAAGTGGTTGTTCAAAGCGGAAAATCTGTACGGTGCTGAGAATCCCATGACAGTTCCGTTCCTTTACGAGCTTGCGTCAAGGACGGTCAGGTACGGCAGCAACGGTTTTCGTACTGCACTGCCGCTTCTTCAAAAGGCCCATGATATTCAGGAGAAACAAGGTTTTCCTGAAGGTCCTGATATGGCTACGGCGATGGCAAAACTTGGAGAGTGTCTGATCTTTACGGGTGATCATGAAAAGGCTGAAGAATTGTTGAAAAAAGCGCTCGTTATAAGAGAGAGAACCTTCGCAGAGGAGGATCCTCTGAACGGTCAGGTATATGCTTCTTTGACATTGCTTTATATACTAAAAACGGTTCCGGGTACAGATCCTTTTATGTACATGATGCAGCTTT
>JAFGUL010000052.1 GCA_016938535.1 Candidatus Delongbacteria bacterium | reverse complement strand
CTTCTCGGTCAGAGTTCAGGATCTGCTGAAACATCCTCGCCTGAAGGATCTTCAGAAACTGTACAGGCTGAAGAGCAGGTAACTGAGACACCTGCCGAAACCGCCGAACCTCAGGCTGATTTCACGGCAAAAGACATTCCGATCGCTGCTGATATGAATCAGATCGGTATCGAGAACGGTGAAGTAGATGTTTTTTTCAAAACCACGCAGCAGCGCTTTCTGATATCGGATTTCTTCATGATCATTGATAAAATAGATATTGATCCGAAAGATCTTGCAGCTCACAATAGAGCGTATGTGACTTTCAACACAAACCTGTCAATATTCAACAAAGAGAAATCCGAGCAGGCTAAACTGAGCGTAAGATCGAATGCCGATGTAAGGCCGCTTGATCCTAAGACAGGGAAAATTGAGCCTGAAGCGGTTTATGCTGTAACTCTTGGCAAAGGATCGTTCATACAGGCTCTTGTTGCGCTCGAAAAAGTTAAATCTACTCTGGCTACTCTTGAAAAAGTCGGGATAGACCTTGATATCCTGAGTAAAAAAGCAGTTTTAAACGAGGATGCAAAAACAGCCGTAAGATACAAAGAAGGGAAAGTATCGTTCGAGGAAGACCTGAAAGTCCTGACTAACGACTATGATATCGTGATACAGAAAGAAAGCTGGTTCAATGTTCTGAACAATCAGCACATGTTCAAGGGAGAGATCACTGTATCCGAAGCTGAATCAAAAAAACTGCTCTCACAGGTTGACAAATTCATCGACGACAGCATGAAAGATGTTGACCTCAAGGGTCTAAAGATCGATAATGAAGAGATCAGGAACGAACTTCTTGCCGGAGCCGTAAGAGACAACAGGATATTCCTTGCATTCACTTCAAAAGGCGACATCTCGAACCCTCAGGTCAAAGTGTCATATACACCGGCTTCGCTTACCGAACTTATAAAGAAAAAAGCCGGAGCGCTGATCGATCAGAAAGTGGAAGAAGTGAAGGAAAAGGTCAAAGAAGAAGTCGATAAAGCAAAAGCCGAAGCTGAGGCAAAGATCGAGGAAGAGAAAGCTAAAGCGCAGGCTAAAATAGATGAAGAAAAAGCAGCTGCAGAAGCAAAAGCGAAAGCTGAAGCCGAAAAGGCCGCTAACGACGCCAAGAAAAAGATAAAGATACCGGGATTTTAATGAGATCAGTTAAGAAAATATTCCACGCACTGATGTCCCTGCTTTTCATTGGTTGCCTGGGCTATCCCGACAACATCAAACCCGTTAAGGATTTTGAACTCAGAAAATATCTGGGAAAATGGTACGAGATCGCCAGACTTGACCATTCTTTCGAGAGAGGTCTTGAGAAAGTAACGGCCGAATATACCATGCGCGGTGATGGCGGAGTGAAAGTATTCAATCGCGGATTTTCCAAAGAAAAGAACAAGTGGAGCGAAGCTGAAGGAAAAGCGTTTTTTGTGCGTGATCCAGACGAGGCATATCTTAAGGTCTCCTTCTTCGGACCTTTCTACGGAGCTTATGTGATCTTCGAACTTGATGAAGATTATCAGTATGCCTTCGTAACAAGCTCGAAAAAGTCATATCTCTGGTTTTTATCCCGTACTCCGTCCGTCAGCGATGAACTTATAGCTCAGTTTACAAAGAAAGCAAAAGAATTAGGTTATGAAACTGACGCACTCATCTGGGTTGATCAGGATTGAAGCTTTGAATTGAATTACTGCCCGGAAATATTATTCTTAAATTTAACGAGCCTTTCGTACGCGCGCTGAAGAGTTCTGTCCGTTTCTTCTTTTACTGTTTCGATATTGCGTAATCTGACGGAATTGGTGTTCCTGCATTTTCTGCACTCAAAAATAAGCTTATCTCCTTTTTCTAGCCTGTCTGCTTCCCAAAAATCTTCGCCGCACACAGCACAGCACGGACCTTTTACGGCAGGAAAATCCTCCTCTAATGTTTTGTCCTTCATGTACATGTGGTAAAAAGCCACGCTGCCGAGTTTCAATCCCAGGTTGTCTTCGCCTTTCATTGCCTCTTTGGCTTTTTTGTGGTTGATGATCATACCTAAATAAATTCCTACGAAGATAAATATGACTGCTCCGGGGATCACGAACAGGATAAACGCGAAAAAGCGCATGTTGGAAACTATCATACTGCGGTTAATAATTATTGATGCCAGAAAAACTGCGGCCAGAAAACTTAATATAAAACCGCTGATAATGGGATGAGAATTAAAAAAATCGTCCGCTTTTCTCAGAAAATCATCTTTTTTGGTCTTCGAATTCATAAAATCACTTTCCTTCAAAATTATTGTTAACTTCTTCTATCGCATTGAAAACACTCGAAGGGCTTGAATTGTGTATAAGTATAGTTATGTCTGTCTTGTACTTGCGAGACAGCTCTGTGAAATACTCGAACTCATTTTTGATCTTCATTCTTTTCATGCGTTTGTGACCGTAGAGGGTCGTATCCATTACAATGAGAGGTTTTTCTACAATGTCATACGGTTTTCTGTTGTTAAAGTCCCAAGGTCTGAAAGCTCTTCCCGTTCCGCATCGGAATCCGGCGTACTTTGAATAGCCGAGAGTGTAATCCTCTTTAATTCCCGATCTTTCAAGTATGGAATATGAACTCCTGACATCGAACTGGAGAAAGTGAGCCCTGCCCTTTTGAATGGCCGTACCGTATTTTTTTTCAAGCTCGTATTTCTCGCCTCTGATATTGTTTTCGTTGAGAAGCGAGAAATAACCGTAGTGAAGCCCGATCTCCGCGCCTCTTGAAGCAAGTTCTCTGAAAACAGCTGGATCTTTTGTTAACCTTGCGAACCATCCGTCGTTATATGGTCCCTCAGGCGCGGCAAGTATAAAGAAAACGGGTTTCGTATCGAATTTCTCTGAGATCCTGAAAATTCTTTCAAACTGATCATAAGGGTCCCGTGCACCAAACAGCTTTGCACCATATCTGATCAGGTCTGAAATGAAAAGAACCGGATCGAGCCTTTTGAGAGCGTGACCCGCGAACATTTTGAGCGTTTTGCCCGGAAGGAATTTCTCAAAAGAATCAACATCGCAGGTAATATATATTTTCGGCTCGTGTTGTTTAAAAGAAATTGAAGGATCCAGTTTTGTAATTAGCTTTTTCAACAGACCTATATATTCATCAACAACCGGCCGCCTTATAAATCCCTTCCTGACCGCAAGACTCTTTTCTCCGGGAAATCTTCCGTGACCGTCCTTGTCTTTTACAGCCGCTTCCTCCCATCTCGAGAGCATAAAAAAAATGCTTCCGAATATGTCAATACCAAGACTTATCCCGTTCTCATTCTCTATAATCTCACCTTTGCCATATATAACAGGCAAATTAACACAATATTCATTATTTAGGTGTTTTATTTCAACAGGTATATTTTTATTATCTATATAGTTATTTTCATCTGTAAGTCGGAAAAAATAATAATCTTGTATAGATATATATTTCCCATCAGGAAAAATGATCCTGTAATCGTCAGAATCCGTAATTTCGCTTTCAAATTCCAGACCGGAAAACTCCGTAATAATATCAAGAACATACAATTTTTCTTTTTCGAAACCCGGCGGGATATTTATCTTAAGTTTATCCATTATCCTGCCTTTTTTATAAGATAGATCCCGAACAGACCGAATATGATATTTGGTCCCCATGCAGCAGTTATAACATCAAGCTGACCTACCGCACCCCAGTTCTTGAACATTATTATAAGAAGGTAATAAATGAATGCCATTCCTACAGACACTCCGAAATTTACCGACGCTGCGCTCCTTGCCCTGCCTGTACCGAGAGGGATCGCTATCAGTATGAGTACCAGGGTGATCGCACTGTATGATACTTTCGACATTTTCTCAACTTCCCATTTGGTCATTTCTGTCCCGAAGCTCTTCCTTTTTGCGATATACTCCTGAAGTTCAAAATAACCCATCTCGATCGGCTTTAATTCTATCTCCATTATGTCGTCCGGTTCAAAATCCAGAAAAACGCTTAGAGAATCAAAGCTCTCATAAAGTGTCGAGTCAGATGTGAATGTTCTTTTTACCGCGTCTTTCAATTTCCATTTGCCGTCGCCGAAAGTCATCCTGTCCGCATCTATCCTGAAATTGATCTTAGCCTCAGATATAGCCTGAATTGAAATTCCTGCGGCCAGTCCTGATCTGCCGTCATAAGTGTTGATATATACGACGCTGTTCTTTTCCTGATATACGAACTCGTTCTTTCTCCTGTGGAATTTCGCTTTCTTGCCCATGTAATAATCTCTGACCTCATAATGCTTCCTGGCCGCGTAAGGCACAGCGGTCTCTCCGAAGAAGAAATGGGATACTGAAAGAAGTGATCCGAGAAATATCATCGGTGCCGATATTCTTAAGAGACTGATGCCGGATGACATCATGGCTGTTATCTCTTTATATTTTGTCAGATTTCCGAGAGTGAAAAGCAGCGACATGAAAACGACCACGGGAAAAAGCTGGTAGATGATCTCCGGTATTTTAAGCGTGTAATACATTACAAAACCGATCAGAGGCATCTCTGCATCAAGAAATTTATTCAGATGATCGAACAGGTCAATTACTATATAAACCAGCATCATTGCAAGAAGAGAGACCATCAATGTGACCGTAAATTTCTTCAGAATATATTTATCAAGTATCCTCAGCATTATTTTCTGCTCCCGAACAAGCTTTTAATACGGGAAAATACTGCTCCGATCCAGCTGAAATTGATCTTAACTCCCTTTGATGCAAAATAGATCATGACAATACCGAGAAATCCTATAATAAAATTCGCGTTCCACATTGACCAGAAAGGATCAAGCTTTCCCCTGTTGGCAAGATCTTCGCCTGAAACAAGAAAAAACCAGTATATCGTGAAGATCAGTATGCTTAATGAAGTGGAACCCCCGAGCCCTCCTCTGCCTGACATAAGGCCGAGCGGTGCACCTATTAGAATCATAACAAGACAGGCGAACGACAGAGCGTATTTCTTGTGATACTCAACTTCGACCTGCGCTATGAGCAAGGGTGAAGCCTTCCTTTCTTTGAGTCTGACTATCTTTGCCATCAGGCTGTCCGTACTTTTTTCACGGTCACCGTAATAATTGCTCTCTTTCACTTCAAAATCAACTCCCGAAACTTCTTTACTGATCTCCATCCTTGAGAATTTCGATCTGAAATATCCGTCGGGCTTCTGAGGATCAAGATTCGAGATCTCACCGTCAGTCAGAGTGATCCTGTAGCGGCTTACAGACTGGTCGTAAACCAGCTTTCCCTTATCTGCCGTAATGGTCCTTCTGTATTTACCCGTCCTTGAATTGTCGAGGAGTATCACCTTGTAAAGCTCGTTTCTCTGATGATCTACCGTTTCAGCCTTTATGACCAGTCCTGGAATATCGCTTATGAAAATCCCCGGTTCGATGGCGGCAAGCGGTTTTTTTCTGGATATCGAGGTTTTTATGACCTTGCTCCGGTGGTTCATTTCAGGCAGAATATGATCGTGAAAATACAGCATTCCGAAACTCAGTAGTATTCCCCCGATGACAGCCGGTGCGATCGCCTGATAAATTGATATTCCGCTTGACTGCATCACGCTCCATTCGTTATCCTGGGAAAGTCTGCCGTATGCCATAAGTGAGGCTACCAGAACCGACATCGGAATTGCAAGGGCCAGTATCCAGCCTAGGCTGAGATAGAAAAACTCGATTATCACCAGAATATCAAGGTCTTTACCGACAAAAGAGGTCATCATCTTCATGATAATATTCAGAACAAAAAGGAAAAGTATCATACCCAGCGACATAAAGAACGGAAAGATATGCTCCTTAAGTATGTAGGAATTAATTATCCTCAATTATCAAGCTCCGAAAGTAAAACTTCAACAGCCTTCCTAAGCTCGGGATCCTCATTTTTTACAAGCTGGCTGAATGTAGGATCAATAAAAATGTCGGGTTCAACACCGTTACCTTCCATGTTAGTGTGATCCAGCCTGTACCAGCCTACCCTCGGCATTCTCATCGAAGATCCGTCTATCAGCGTGTAGGAACCTGTACCGATCACATCACCGTTCGTGGGTGTGCCTATGATCTTACCTATACCGAGATCTCTGTAAAGCTGGGGGAATATCTCCGCATCCGAAAAAGAACTCCTGTTGATCAGCAGAACGCTCGGTTTATCCCAGATGTCATGCGGGGACTTTTTCTTTTCGGCACCGTCCCACCTCAACGTAGTATATGCATAATGCTTTTTAGTCAGTATTTCAATGAGCTGGTCATGAGTATATCCGCCGCCGTTATACCTGACATCGATCACAACAGCTTCCTTATCAAAGTTCCTGATAAAAAGATCCTGTATAAAATCATTCAGAGGTCCTTCTGACATTCCTCTGATGTGAGCATAACCGATCCTTCCGCCGCTGAGGCTGTCAACCAGCAGTCTTCTCTCTTCTGTCCAAGTATCGTAAACAAGCATATATTCGCTTCCGAGACCTTTTATGAATATTTCCCCGTCTTTTTTGCCTGATCTTATCACAAGCCTTATCTTTTCATCAACTTTATTCACAAAAAGAGAATCAATATCTGTAGCAGAAGTTATCTCAGTTCCGTCAACCGATATGAGAATATCTCCCGCTTTGATCCCGTGAACTGTTCCGAGTATCGAATTCAGATAGACTTTCTTCAGTTTTATACCTCTTTCAAGCCTTGATGTATAATCGAATTCCGCTCCGATACCTGCTATCGGCATGTTTTTTACCTCAGGCTCCCTGGAAGCGTAGTAACCCGTATGAGAAGCATTGAGTTCTCCGATCATTTCGTCAATCACCGCGCTGAAAGGATCCGCCCACATCTTAATCTTAAGATACTGCGAGTACTTCTTTTTAAGCTTATTCCAGTCAACACCGTGCATATTCGGATCGTAAAACCACCTCGCAAAAACAGAATGTATCTGGTTGAAGACTTTCGGGTAAACTGACTGTCTGTCATAAGTGTAATTTACTGAAAAAGGCGTTTCCGTGCTCTTCTTTGAAGCTATATTAAAGGACTTGATCTTGCCGCCCTGAAGATAAAAAACCGATGAAGTTGAGTCATTGAAGCTTATATTGTTGATCTCTCCCCCGGCCAGTTCTGAGATCACTTCGTCTTTTTCAGCCTGATAGTCTGTTTTTCTGAGGAAATATTTTTCTTCGAACTCATTTATGTAATAAATAGTCTGATCTTTAGCAAATCCGATAATATAATTCACACCCGGCCATGAAATTATGGCTGTCTCTTTTTCACTCAGATCGCTTTTTACAAAATCCGGTTCTTTTTTTTCCTTCTTTTCCTCTTTTGCTTTATTTTTATCTTTCTTTTCGAGAATATCCTTCCATTTATCCTTCTCAAAATGGAATTCAGTAAGCTTTTTTAGATCTGCCCTGTAAACAGTGTTATCCTTGTTGTAGAAAACGAACTCCTCATCAGGATCGAGCTTTAAGTTCCAAAGCCATCCCATGTATGATAAAATGACTTCCTTCTCACCTGTCTTGATATTGAAAATATAAATGTCCCTGTTATATAGACCGGGCTCAAGCACAGAGTAGAAAACATAGTTGCCGTCAGAGGAAATCTCAGCATCAATTACATACTTACTGCCTTCTACTGTCACAAAATCATCTTTCTGCGCATCCTTGACCGCAAGCATCCTTACACTGTTTTCATCAGAATAATAAATAAGCAGTCTGTTGCTGCTCAAAGCTATTCCTTCTATTATCTTATCAGCGCTCCATTTGATCATTTCAGGTTCTTTGTCCGATTTTACCGATGTCCTGAAAAGCCTGTAATTACCTTCTCTCAATGATGTAAAAAAAACAGTATGATTGTCTTCCGCCACTACAACATCGCCTATACCTTCAGAATCTTGAGTGAGTCTTTTTAATTCCCCGCCCTCGTAAGGAACGGCAAAAAGATCGTATTTGTATTTAAAAGCAGCCCAGTCGCCTTTTGCAGAAGGAGCGAACAGGTCTGTAGCCGATGCCTTAAGGTCGTTTTGAGTGTCTGATCCGAACATGTCTTCTTTTATTTCGATCTCGACTTTACCGTATTTAGCGGTTTCAGGATCAAGCGTCCAAAGTGCGTCAAAGAATTCGAAGGTTATTCTGTCGTTCTCCCTTGCGATCGAAATATCTCTCGCCGACCATGTATCGAACTGTGTCAGTTGTGTGATTTCAGGATCATCTTTACCGATCTCCGTTTCAGGCATGAGACATATCTGAAAATGTTCACCGTCCGATCTTGTGAAATAAATACCTTTGCCTGTCTTGGAAAAAACGGGATATCTTTCAGTGTATTTGCCGTCATATATTTTTTTGTAGGAATCTGTTTCAAGATCGTAAAGATGAATGCTGCCGTTACGGCTTCCCTTCATGCTTATCCTGTGCGGATCTCCAAGGTGGGAAAAAACCGCCCGTCTGTTCTCTTTGTCAAGATCCGCGAAGACGAAACCTATCGCATTTAAGTCTGTAAGACCTGAACCGTCTGTTTTAACCTTAAATAACTTATTCCCTGTAAATGAAACAGGTCTGGTAAGCAGAATGTGCTCAGAATCGTTAAACCAGTCCACGACAGTATAATTGCCCGAAACGACTTTTTTTGCCTTTCCTCCGTTTGAAGGCATTACATAAACGGCATTATATCCTTCTCTGCCGGAATTGAAAGCGATAAATTTTCCGTCGGGAGAATAAGCCGGGGCGGAAACTGAACCAGGAACTGAAGTCAGCCTTTTTGCCTCTCCACCGTCGAACGGAACTTTCCAGAGATCATTTTTATATTCGAAACAAATCTCGGAACCGTCAGGTGATATCGCAGGATCTCTCATGAATTTAGGCTCAAAAGCGAGAAGAGCTATTGAAGACAGGAGTAGTATTACGGTTTTAAGTTTCATGGCAAATCCCCGTTAGTTTAATAACGGTTAAAAATATAAACAATTAAGCCGTAAAAACAAACAAAAAAGCCCGGAAATTTACCCGGGCTTTTATTAGAATATTTACCTTCTAAAATACATAGCTTATGCCTATACCGAGAACTTCTTTGAACTGTGTATCTCTGCTCTGATTGTCATCATGAGCCAGATCGAATGTAAAATTGGCATTTACATACTGATTTACTTTCATTGTTATCAGGTTGCTCCATAAAATATCTATATTCTGAGGTTTCTGATCTCTTTCTTCATCTTCCTGGTAGTTCGAGAACATCTCGAGTTTTGTTTCGTATCCGATATTTGTGAATATCTCTTTTTTGTAAACAACCCTAAGGTATCCCCCGATATCTGAAAGCACAGCGTCTCCTTCCTGATACCAGTCAGCGTGATCAGAATTCAAATACATAGTAGCCTTAAGAGTTATCGGTGATATGAAAATACTCAATTCAGGCATAGGTTTCCAGTCCATACCGGCAGCACCCAGAATATATCCCGGTGAAAGAAACTGCGAGATCGTGTTCTCAGCAAGATCATATGTAGGTGTCATTTGAGATTTAAGATTTAATAGTGCTGCATAATACCAGTCAGAGAACGCCTGTCTGCCGTATTTTGATGTCAGGTCGATCTTATCATCGGATTTCACAAGATCGTTGCTTCCCTGCTTCAGGAACCCGTAACCTAGATCGAGGGTGTTGTCCCAGACATTTGCGCCGTCAGAGAAATTCGCGAATATGCTTATAAGAGATGTAATTGACATTGAATTTTCAGTCCCGTCAGCCCAATTTGAAGAAAAAGCAGCCTGTGAGAAGTTCACATTAACAACCCCGCCGGTTTTCCAGCCTGAGTCTGTTGCTTTCAGTTTTGCTTTCAGTGTTTCTTCCGCCTCCGTTGTCTGTGAAAAAATTGAGGCTGTCAATACCAGCCCGATTATTAATGAAATTATTTTTTTCATTTGAACCTCCTTTCATTTGTTCTGATTTTTTACTTGTCGAGATGAACATCCATCTGCGGGAACGGAATGTTGAGGTTGTAATCTTTGAATCTCTTGTAAACTTTTTCGTTCATGTCGAAGAATACATCCCAGTAGTCCGCAGCGTTCACCCATGCTCTCACGGCAAAGTTCACAGAGCTGTCTCCCAATTCCGACAAACCGATGAAGTGTGCGGGATCTTTTAATATTCTGCTGTCCTCGGCTATAAATTCATTCATGGCTTTTTTAAAATTCTCCATATCGTCACCATATGCGATTCCGAATTTCCAGTCAACCCTTCTCTGAGGTTCTTTCGAAAAATTGGTGAGTGAGCCTGTTGAAAGCGGTCCGTTAGGGATAATTATGAGCTTTTTATCAACGGTGTTCAGGTGAGTTGTGAAAATGGTTATTTCTTTGACAGTTCCCATATATCCCTGAGCTTCGATAAAATCG
>JAFGUL010000051.1 GCA_016938535.1 Candidatus Delongbacteria bacterium | reverse complement strand
TTGTATGTCTTAAGAGCTAAATTCAACGACGGTAAAACAGTGACTAAAAAAGGTAAGCTGATCTTTGCAAGATAAGTCAATGTACGAAAAAGTAAAAGATTTCATACTCGGTCTAAGAAATTACAGACCTGACTTAAAGATCGCTGTTTCATATAGCGGGGGAGCCGATTCAGGTGTTCTTCTGCATCTGATAAACCGCCTTTATGCTGAAAAGATTATCTCTATTCCTTCAGTTATCTATTTCAACCATGGTCTCCGAGGTCCAGAATCTGCGGCAGAAGAAAAATTTGTGACTGAAGTTTGCCGTAATTACGGATTTGAAGTGATGAAAATAAAGCTGGATGTGAAAAAAATCATAACTCCAAAGATCACTCTTGAAACCGCGGCGAGAAACCTGAGACACGAGCATTACACACTTATTTCCCCTAAATTCGACTATATTGCTCAGGGTCATCATGCAGACGATAATGCCGAAACAGTATTTTTTAACATTTTAAGGGGAAGCGGTCTTCAAGGCGCAGCGGGGATTCGGAAGGTCAGGGATTTTTTCATAAGACCTCTACTGTCTTTCTCGAAAGAACAAATACTCAAGTATGCTGAAGACAACAAAATATCCTATATCACCGATTCCTCCAATATGAAAAATGATTTTAGCAGAAACAGGATCAGGAACATCATTTTTCCTTTAATAACGAAAGAGCTGAACAGGGAAATCTCGGGATCTTTGAACAGTTTTTCCGAATCGGCAAGAGAGGCAGTAGAGCTTGTCGAAGAAATTGTTGAAAGCGAATCCGGAAAAATCTTACGCAGTCAAAAGGGATTGTCGATAATCAAACTCGACCAGTTCATAAAACTCAGGCCGGCATTGAAAAAAGCAGTTCTGCAGAAAGCTTTTAAACTGTCAGGTTCTGTTTACAATCCCGACAGGATCAAAACCGGAATAATTATCGAAGCTGTATCAAAAGGTGAAAGTTCTGTTTTTAAAACGGATGATTATTCAGTTTCAGTTCATCGGAACAACATCCTGATCTTAAATTTCAATGATTTTGAGAACCTTCTTAATATAAGGCTAAGCAAGAAAAAAAGATCGCAATTATTTATAGATGAAAAATTGATAAGAGGAAATATCAGGGTCAGAAAGGTTTTACCTTCGGACAGTTTTATTCCTTTCGGTAAGAAAAGCAAAGTAAAAGTCTCGAAAGTTCTAAGCGATAAAAAAGTGCCCAAAGTTTTGAGAGAAAGGATGTTCTGCCTTGAAGACGATGAAAAGATCATCTACATTCAGGGTGCGGGTATCTCTGATGAAGTAAAAGTCCGGGACGGTTCAGTGACGATCTATATTAATGAAGAAAACAATATTCTGACGAAGTTCTACAAATGAAAGATATACTCCGGTTATGCTCAAGATCAGGCATTAAAGATCCTCAAATAGAGAGGATAAAGGGGGACATGTCTTTAAGACAGATTTACAGAATAAATCACATCCATGGCAGCCTCGTTGGTGTTCACGGTGAAAATATTAAGGAAAATGAAGCTTTTTTGAGCTTCAGAGATTCCTTTGAGGAGAGCGGTTTCAATGTTCCGAAGCTTTATTCAGTATCCGCCGATCTTAAAACTTATATACTTGAAGACCTGGGTGATATGACCGTAAAGGCTTTCTGCGATAAAAGTGCGGAAGTCGGAGATATTTCTTCCGTTAAGGAAGTTTACAGAAGGATAATAGAGCTTTTGCCGCGAATCCAGACAGAGCTTTACGATAAGACAGACTATAGTAAATGTTACCAGGGTGATATCTTTGACAGACACGCGATGGAAAAAGATGTAAGCCGTTTTGAAGAATATTTCCTTCAGAAATATCACAAAGATCATGATCCTTCCAAATTTGCCGCATTCAGAGAAGGAATAATATCAGAAGCAGACAGACAGAGCAAAGATTTTTTCATGTACAGGGATTTTCAGACACGAAATATTATGATAAAGAACGAAGAGCTCTATTTTATAGATTTTCAGTCGGGAAGAAGAGGCTCATTCTACTACGATCTCTCTTCATTTATATACAGTTCCGGTACAATAAACTATGAGGGAATGGAAAGAGAACTCTGCGGCGTTTACTTTAATTCAGCAAAGCACATTTCTTCAGATCCCGAAGAATTTGAAAAAATATTAAAAGTTTTTGCGTGTTTAAGGATAATGCAGGCTGCAGGCAACTATGCGTTTTACTATTTCTCAAGAGATGACATGACTATCAGATCGAATTATTCAAGAACGATCTCATTATTAAGATCTCTTTCCCGGGAACTCGGATACACTTCTTTTATTTAAAAAGATCAATTATTTATGCAGAATGTTAAAAAAAGACTTGACATCGGACTTTTTATTTGTTAAATTTGTAACAGTTAAAAAACAAACCGAACAAATGACATAGGAGGTCAAAAAATGGAAAAGAAAAAAGCACTGGTAATCGACGATGGAATAGACTTCATCGCAGCCTACAAAGCAGTACTTGAGGCAAATGATGTTGCGGTAGTTTCCGCGACTGACGGGAAAAAAGGATTCGAGATGCTGAAAACTGAAAAACCGGATGTTGTTGTTCTTGATGTGATGATGGAAACTCCGGATTCGGGATTTGAATTCCTTCAGCAGATGAAAGAGGAAGGTCTTGATACGCCGGTCATTCTCTGCTCATCAATAGCAAAAGCAAGTCAGGCGAATTTCGATCTTAACGATCTTGGAGCGAAAGTTGTGATGCAGAAGCCTGTAGATCTGGACAAGCTTGTTGAGAATGTAAAGAAATATGCAAAGTAAAAGAAATCTGACTAAAATCGGGAAGAAAGATGGAAAAGATCAGAAAATTTGACGAGTTGAAAAAACTCGGCGCAGAACTGAAAGATAAAAACAAGAACGACAGCTCTGCAAAAGTTGTAATCAGAATAGCAATGGCTACATGCAGCATAGCTTCGGGATCAAAACCGGTTTTGGATTTCTTTACTCAGGAAATGCCTAAACAGCCTGTTGATTTTACTATAATATCAACAGGCTGCACAGGCCTTTGCCATTCCGAGCCCACTGTTGAAGTAACGCTTCCGGGCAATGAACCTGTAATGTTCGGTAAAGTGGATGTGAAAAAAGCCGGAGAGATAATCAATGAATTTATTAAAGCCGGAAAAACAGTTGACGGCGTAATAGAGGGAAACTGACATGAAAGGAAAACAACTTAAAATAGCTTTAAGAAACTGCGGAAAGACAGATCCTGAGAGCATTCAGGACTATATTTCTTATGACGGTTACGCAGCTTTGGCAAAATGTCTTGAGTCCGGAGATAGAAATTCGGTAATAGATACAGTCAAAAGATCAGGATTAAGAGGAAGAGGCGGAGGCGGTTTTCCGACCGGAACTAAATGGGAGTATGCGGCTGCCGAAGAATCTGATAAAAAATATGTGATCTGTAATGCCGATGAGGGAGACCCGGGGGCATTTATGGACAGATCCATACTTGAGGGAGATCCTCATTCAGTTCTTGAGGCAATGGCGATCTGCGGTTTTGCGACAGGTGCGGACGAAGGCTACATATATATAAGAGCTGAATATCCGCTGGCGATCAAGAGATTGAAGATAGCGATAGCTCAGTCTGAGGAAGCGGGATTTCTGGGTGAAGATATTCTCGGAACGGGATTCAATTTTAAAATAGGACTTAAATACGGTGCCGGAGCTTTTGTATGCGGCGAGGAAACTGCTCTTATAAGATCAATGGAAGGGAACAGGGGAGAGCCTGTGATGAAACCTCCGTATCCCGCCCAGAAAGGCTACATGGGTAAACCGACAAATGTAAATAATGTGGAAACCTTCGCAAACATACCCGCTATCATCAATAACGGTGCCGAATGGTTCGCCGCTACGGGCACGGAAGGATCAAAAGGAACTAAAGTTTTTGCGCTGGCCGGAAAGATCAAAAATGTCGGGCTCGTTGAAGTACCGATGGGAACAACATTGAGAGAACTGATCTACGATATCGGAGGCGGAATAATCAACGGGAAAAAGTTCAAGGCTGTTCAGACCGGTGGACCTTCGGGAGGATGTCTTACTGAAAAGCACCTCGATACTGCCATAGATTACGAAAGTTTAAAAGCTGCGGGATCAATGATGGGTTCGGGCGGAATGGTGGTCATGGACGAAGACGACTGTATGGTGGCGATCGCACAGTTCTATCTCGATTTTACTGTCGAGGAAAGCTGCGGAAAATGCGTTCCCTGCAGAGAAGGCAATAAAGTGCTTTATGAGATACTCAATAAGATCACTCACGGTAAAGGCGAACCTTCAGATCTGGTAAAACTGAAAAAATTCTCCGAAGTAATAAAATCCACTTCTCTCTGCGGTCTGGGTCAGACATCACCGAACCCGGTACTTTCCACTTTAACGAATTTTTATGACGAATATGAGGCTCATGTTATTAACAGGAAATGTCCGTCAAAACAGTGCAGAGCCCTGATCGAATACAGGATCGTCGAAAATAACTGCGTAGGATGCGGAGCATGCAAGAGAGTTTGTCCTTCGGAAGCTATCTCAGGAGAGCTCAAGCAGATACATCTGATAGATCAGGAGAAATGTATAAAGTGCGGAGCATGTTATAAAAAATGCAGATTCAACGCTATCGTCATTGAGTAATCAATAAACCGGAGATAATCATGTCCTGCTGTGAAAAAGAAAATAAAATAAAGGAAACGGTGCAGTCAATATGTGCCGAGTTCAATAATGATCCGAATGAACTGATCGCGATTCTTCATAAAGCACAGAATCATTTCGGATTTCTGCCCAAAGAAGTTCAGAATGCCGTGGCCGAGACGTTAAAAATACCCGGATCAAAAGTTTACGGAGTGGTTACTTTCTACTCTTATTTTACGATGGAACCGAGAGGAAAGAACCCCATTTCAATATGTATGGGAACTGCCTGCTATGTTCAGGGAGCGGAGAGAGTTCTAAAGGAATTCGAGAACAATCTTGAGATAAAAAACGGTCAGACCACATCTGACGGTAAATTCTCCATGAACACTTTAAGGTGTATCGGTGCCTGCGGACTGGCCCCCGTAGTTATGGTCGGAGAAAAGATCTACGGGAATGTAAAACCGGAACAGGTTCAAGAGATAATAAAGGAATACGAAGACTAAAGCATGCCTCAATTGAGAAAACTTCTTAAAAAGAAACTCATAAATTTTCCTACGAAGATCAGGATATTTATACCTATCCTGACTATTATAATAATTTCAGTGGCCGCGATAACATATTATTCGATATATGTTTCCAAGAAAAACCTCTACAATTCGCTTGAAAATTATCTTACAATTGAGGTGCAGTCACTCTTGAAAATGTTCGAAAGAGAATATGAACTTAAGCTTGAGAATGCAAAAAAAGATCTGAAGGTAATTCACGAGTTCTTCTATCAGAGAGGATTCTTTATTTCTGATGAAATGACGGATTTTGATTTTATTGATCCGGTATCAGGGGAAAAAGAGACAATAACTGTCAACAAGTGGTATCTCGGGGAAACGGAAATTCACAACCGTTTCGATTTTGTGGACAAGATACTGACACATCTCGGCTCGACCGCGACAATATTCCAAAAGACAGACAGGGGATATGTCAGGATCTCAACAAATGTCATGACTGACGCTGAGCAGAGAGCCGTGGGAACGGTGATCCCGTTCGATTCTGCTATTGCAAGAACGATCGAATCAGGGAAAAGCTATTTTGGAAGGGCCTATGTTGTGAACGACTGGTTCATTACAGGTTATGAGCCGATAAGATATAAGGGTGAGACTGTCGGGATGCTGTTCGTGGGAACAAAAGAGAAAGATCTACCCGTCCTTTCAAAAAAATTCAAAGAGCTCAATATAGGCGAATCAGGTTATCCCTTCGTATTTGACAACTCGGGGAAAATGGTCATAAATCACAGCTCGGACGATCATAACTGGACGGGGCTTGAGGTTATAGATCAGATAATATCAGAAAAAAAAGGCGTGGTAAGATATCTTTCGCCGGTTGACAATAAGAGAAAGATCATCGCCTTCAACTACTTTCCTGAATTTGATTTTTACATCTGCGCTTTTGTGAATAAGGAAGACGAGACAAGGCAGCTGATCTCCAATCTGGTTTACGGCTCAGTGATCGTTTCATTTATTATAATACTGATCATCTCCTTTACAGTATATTTCATGACCATAGAAAAGCTCCATTCTTACCTCGAAACCCTGGAGAACAGGAACAAGGAGATCACTTCGATCAAAGAGGCTTTAAAACATTCAGAGAAACTTGCAACTATGGGACAGCTCTCGGCAGGTATAGCTCATGAAGTCAACAATCCTCTCGGGGTAGTTCTAATGTACAGCCACATTTTAATGGAGGAATGCGACCCCGGATCTGACATGTACAAAGATCTTGAAACGATAGCCACTCAGGCGAACAGATGTAAAACCATACTTTCCGGACTTCTGAATTTTGCAAGAAAGAATGAGATAAACAAAAAGGAAATGACTGTCAGAAGTTTTATTGACTCAGCAAGAAAAAGTATGCTTGTTCCTCAGACCGTTAAACTGTCTGTGAACTATCAGGATCCTGAACATGTCGTTGCGCTCGACGAAAACCAGATGACCCAGGTTCTGGTCAATCTTTTTAATAACTCGGTAGATGCGATCAAATCTTCCGGCGAGATAAAAATAAATGTAAATTCTGACAGCGAATTCGTGTCTTTCTCGATTGAAGATAACGGTCCGGGAATAACAGAAGAGAATCAGAAAAGGCTGTTCGAACCGTTCTTCTCTACAAAACAGATGGGAAAGGGTACGGGACTCGGCCTTGCTGTATGCTATGGGATCGTTAAGATGCACAGCGGTAAAATAATCGTGGAATCCAATGCCGATGAGAAAATGGGTCCCACTTATGCAAGATTTGTTATTAAAATCCCTGCGAAATAAACGGAGACCGCAATGGAAAAAATGAAAATACTTGTCATAGATGACGAAGAGGGGATCAGAGAATCAGTAAAGCGCGCTTTAAGGAATTTTACCGTAAGCCTCAGCTACATTGAGGATGACTATTCGTTCGAGATCGATTCGGCCGAAACTGCTGAAGAAGGATTCGAGATGATAAAACAGGGTAATTACGGTGTTCTTCTTCTTGATAATCAGCTTCCCGGAATGAACGGCACAGAACTGTTGAAACTTCTGCATGATTCTCAGATCAATATAATCACTATAATGATAACAGCGTTCGCTTCAATAGAAACAGCCATAACAGCCACTAAGAACGGCGCATACGATTTCGTGACCAAGCCATTTACTCCTCAGGAACTTAAAGACTCGGTCTTCAAAGCTGTCAAGCACCAAATACTGAGCTCAATCACGAAAAGACTCGTAGAAGAAAAGAAGAAAATAAGATTCCAGTTCATATCCGTTCTTTCCCATGAACTCAAATCACCGATAGCTGCCGTCAGTAATTATCTTAAACTGATGGAAAAAAAGATAGCAGGCGATAATATTAATGCTTACAGCGAGTTTATAAGCAGATCTCAGATTAGGATAAAGGATATGGAAAAACTTATTTTCGATCTTCTCGACCTTACAAGGATCGAGTCGGGTGAAAAGAAAAGGGAACTTGCATATGTCCGGTTCGATGAGATAGTGAAAGAAACGCTTGATAATTTTTCTGAAGATCTGAAGAAAAAACGGCTTGAACTCGAAACCGAACTGGATGAGACAGTGATAACGGCTGACGCTACCGAACTGGCCATCATCACTAACAATCTGATCTCGAATGCGATCAAATACAACAGGGAAGAAGGAAAAGTTACCGTAAATCTTAAGAACAGACCGGATGAAACAGTATTTTCTGTCGGGGATACTGGAATAGGTATAGCTGAAAAGGACACAGATAAACTTTTTAAAGAATTTTCGAGGATCAAAACCGAAGAAACCGTCAATATCTCAGGCAGCGGCATAGGTCTGTCAACCGTAAAGAAGATCGTTTCGCTTTACGGCGGAAGCACTCATGTTAGATCAACGCAGGGTGAAGGAAGCGTTTTTACAGTTGTTTTAAAAAAGAAGGAAATAGATTAGATGGAAACTATCAACGAAAGAACGGTCGAAAGGCTTTGCGTTTACAGACGGCTTATCAGGAGACTACAGGCCAAAAAAACTGAATTTTTTTATTCTCACGATCTTGCTCTGATGGCGAATGTTACATCTGTTCAGGTCAGAAGAGATCTCATGTATATAGGGTACTCGGGAAACAACCGGAAAGGCTACGAAATAAAGGGCGTGCTCAAAAGCATGGACAGCATCCTTGATTCGAAGGAAGGCATGAAGATTTGTATCGTCGGCGTCGGTAATCTCGGCAAAGCTCTGGTGAATTTTTTCTCCGATAAAAGCGAGAAACTGACTATTACAGCTCTTTTTGACATAGATCAGAAGATCGTCGGTAAAACTTTCAACGGGATTCCCTGCTATCATGTAAGCGTTCTCAACGAAATAATAAGCAGGCAGGGGATTACTATCGGAATAATTTCAACATCAGGTAAAAGCGCAAAGGTCATTGCAGATGAAATGGTTTCCTCAGGCATAATTTCAATTGTTAATTTTACTACAACACCTCTGAATCTGCCCGAAAAAGTATTCCTTGAGCAGACGGATATAACAACATCAATTGAGAAAGCTTCGTATTTCGCAAAGATAATCAGAGACAGCAGCAGACGCAAAAACAACGCTCAACCGTCAGTTATGATAGTAGATGATGATATCGATATAGTTAATTCTTACAAGGCTATGATGGAAGCGAGCGGGTTCAGTGTCTCTTATGCTCAGAACGGAGAGGACGGAATGAAAATGGTCAAAAAGGAACAGCCTGACCTTATTGTTCTCGATATTATGATGGAGAAACCGGACTCGGGGTTTATATTTCTTAATGAACTTCGGGAGAAAGGATTGTCCATACCTGTTATCTTATGTTCATCTATAGCCAGAGCGACCGCGAATATTCTTGATGTCAATCAGCTTAATATAAAAACGATACTTCAGAAACCGGTCGATCTTGACGAACTTATTACTAAAATCAGAAAATATCTGGAGGCATAAAATGTCCAAAAAAATACTTATAATTGACGATGATCCCGATATAACGACCGCATACAGCGCTTTTTTTCAAAGCAGAGGCTATGAGGTCAGATCCAGCTATAATTCTACAAAAGGCAGGATCGAGATCGAATCTTTTCAGCCTGACCTGATAATTCTCGATGTAATGATGGAACAGCCTGATGAAGGATTCGTGTTCGCCCAGCAGCTTTTGGACGAAAAAGTAAGGATCCCGGTAATAATAACATCATCTATAGCAAAAGCGGGCCAGGAGATATTCGATATAGACATACCAAATGTCAAAGCCGTTCTGCAAAAACCTGTCGATCTTGAAAAATTATCTTCACTTGTTGAAAAAATATTGTTAAATTAGAGCTTATGGAAGATAAAAAAACTAAATATTCGGAAAACCAGATAAAACAGGCACTGACCTACATCGAAATATTCGATAAGTCCGACGAGATCGACTGTAAAGACTGCGGTTACGACACATGCAGGGAGTTTGCTGTTGCGATGCTTGACGGGAAGGCTAAGCCGTCCAAGTGTACGGTTTTCTCAAAAAAGATAATAGACAAGTTCAAAAAGAAAGAGAAAGAGCTCAGAGAAAATCTGTTTTTGAGCCAGGAGATTCTTGATGCGGTGCCTGCGCCGGTGCTTTACGAGGACCTTACGGGCAGAGCTATCGGCTGCAACAGGGCTTATGAGGAACTTGCCGGAGTAAAAAGGTTCGAGATAAAAGGAAGAAAACTTTCGGAATATTCGAATAATCCTGATTACGATAAACTCAATGAACAGTTGAATGACAGCATTCTTAAAAGTAAAAATAAGCAGGTCGTTGAGACGACAGTGAAAAACAATTTAGGAGAACAGGTCATTATTGAGCTGTCCAAAGATATTTTTACAGACAGAGCAGGCGATCCCGCCGGTTTCGTAAGCATAATATTCGACATTACCGACAGGGTGAATCTCGTCAGAGAACTGGCTGTTGCAAAAGATACGGCTGAACTTTCCGTCTCGCTTTTAAAGAAAATGCCCACGGGTTTTGTGATAATAGATGAAAATTTGAAGATAATTGATTCCAACAGAGCCTTCGCATCGCTTATGGGAGAAGATATCTTAAGCGTTGATGAAGTCAATCCGGGCCTGAAAGGTGCGGACATTAAAAGTATTATGGATTCACATCAGCTGTTCTCTTCTCTAATTCAAAGCGGAGAAGAATCCTATTCGAAAGATGTTGAGCAGGACGGAAAGAAACTTAGAATAAATATTTTTACTATAGAAAAAAAGAAAACTGCCGGAGCGCTTATTCTTGATCTTTCCCTGCCTGATATTAAGACCGGAGAAGTAAAAAGAAGGGCGGAAGAAGTAATAAAAGAAAATCTCGCTACGGTTCAGAAGATCGCATACCTTCTCGGAGAGAACGCTTCCAAAACCGAAAATGTCTTAAGTTCGGTAATTAAACTCCTGTCAGACGATGAAAAATAAAGTATTCACGGATATCGGGCACTTTCAGAAGCAGAAGAACGGTCAGAATTCTTTCGGCGATGTAATTCTAAAAAAACATATCACTCAGGAAAACAGGAAGATCGCTGTTCTTTCGGACGGTATGGGAAGCGGTATCAAGGCAAATGTTCTTGCGGGTCTCACAGCATCAATGGCTATAAATTTTATAGCTGAGTATAAAAACATATCGGACGCATCCGAACTTATAATGAACATCCTGCCCGAATGCAGCGAAAGAAAAGTCAGTTACTCGACATTTTTTATAGCTGATATCGAAGACGGTAAGAACGTTAACATGATAGTTTACGACAGTCCTCTGCCTGTCATCATAAGGGAAGGAGACCTGTTCGATCCGGGATGGGATTATACCGAATTAACTTCAGAAAATCACAAGGGAAAGAGAATTTACACGGCTACATTAAAGCCGGTCAGGGGAGACAGAATAATAGGATTCACGGACGGAATATCGCAGTCCGGTCTGGGATTCGGCGGAGAGTGGGGGAGAGACGGAGCGGAAAAATACATTCTCAAAACTCTAAGCGACGATCCTGATATTTCCGCAGCGAACCTGTCGGAAAAACTCGTGAACAAATCTGAAATGAACGACAGATTTACGCTCAAAGACGATGCTAGCGCGATCACAATTCATTTTAGAGAGCCGAGAGAACTGCTAATCTGTTCCGGCGCTCCGGTGTCCAAAGAAAAAGATTTCGCCTATGCCCAGGAATTTAAGAACTTCTCCGGAAAAAGAATAATCGCAGGCGGAACCACTTCCGAGATCATCGCAAGAGAGCTTGAGCTTAAGTTCAAAGATAAAATGTACAGCCTCAACGACGGACTACCCCCGATCAGCATACTCGAAAATGTAGATCTAGTCACGGAAGGTGTAATGACCCTCTCACGCGCAGAGAGAATATTAAGAGATGATTCATTGGATCCCGTAAAGGACGGGGCGGCCGAAAGAATAGTCAGACACATACTCAATTCAGATTCAATAAAATTCTTAACAGGCGGATCTTCCAACGAATACCATTTCGATCTTCAGTATAAAATGAGGATACAGCTCATAAAAGACATAGCTGAACTCCTCGAGCGCAAATACCTGAAAAAAACAGAGATCAAATTTTTCTGATTGAGTATTTTGTCGCATGAATCCTCAAATTCCGTTCAGGAATTTTTCAAGATCGTTTAAGGCTGTTTGGTGTTTCCTTTTATCCATTTTCTGAATATTCAATAATTTCCACTTGATCGAAGGGAGAGATATTATTCTGTCAATATTGAAAACCGGATCATATTCTTCATACGGTTCAAACAAATCCCATCTAGGATAGCCTGATTTGAAGCTTATCAGGAATTCTTTCTCTTTATCGGTTACATTTTTCTGAATTACAGCTAAAAGATTTTCTCGGGTTTTAATCAGCTCTTCGCATGAAATATCTTCGTCTGTCATACCGACAAATTCTTTATCAAATACAGCCTTAATATCGTGAAAATTCGGATTTAACATTTCTAAAACAGGTCTCGGATGGCTCAGAAGATAAACTATAAATGCTTTTCTGATACTTTCGGTTATGCTTTCATTTTCCATGAGCAGTTTGATATCGAACAGATCCCTCGGATGCTGTCTGTCGAGAGCAGCGCATATCTTTCCGCCATAAATGTCTGGGGTTGAAAGAGAATAAACGATAACATCTTTTTTAAATTTATTTTTCGCTTTCTCGCATAAACTTAAATGCTGAGAAGGAAACACTGAACCTCTAAGCGTTGTATTAGGCTCAATTTTCACAATAACATTTTCAGAAACAACAAAAAGCTTCAAATTTAAGCTATTGTTTTTTTTTAGCTCAGTTTTAAATAGCGGGTTACTCTTTTTAAGACTAAATGAAAGCCTTTCAAGCATATCACTTATCTCATTAAGGGCTTTTACCCTTTCGTTTATGGACAGGTAAACGATGTCAATATCAATGGACAATCTGGGCATATTCCGTATGAAAAAGTTAATAGCTGTTCCGCCTTTAAGAGCAAAATCATTCTCTTTATATAAAAAAGGCAGTACATCAATCAGCAATTCAGATTGCTTCAAATATGACTTATTATCTATCATTTAAATCTCTAGGCACGGTTATTTTATATTTTTTATCAAGTATTCCGCCCATTTCTATAACTCTATTGCCGCTTCCAAGATCTATCTTTGACAAATCGAGTTTTTTGAAGTAGGATTGTTCATTTTCTTCGAGCATATACATCGCAAGCCGCTTAACTTTTACAGAATTACAGTTTTCAAGAAGCACCTGTAGAACATCTGACCTTAAAGTTCTAAGATTTTCGACTATTAAAAACGATTCCTGAAAAGTTTGGGAAGAAGGAACAAGGTAAAGCATCTCAAACATAGCCAATTCTGCCCCGGAAATACTTGCAGTTATTCCATTAAGAGTATATTCATTAAAAAACGGTTTTAAATCTATATTAAACAAATTTGGTGACTGATATATATATTCCTGGTCCCATTCATATCTTTTAAACCAAACCGGAAGTTTGTCTTCGGGTTTTCCAAAAAGATAAATCTTCTCTGTTCTCTGAGCGAGAAAATGTGCGTATCCCAGATACGACAATGCTGATTTGCCGCCCACTCTTATGGTTTTCTTAAGTTGAGATTGGAGCGAATAAGTTGCGCTGAATATATCGACTTGGTCGCCTTGAAGTATATAGGCTTGATTTCCAACTTTATCAAGCCACCCACTATTCAGATATTTTTTAACAAGATCCGGACTTATTCCCTCATTCTTCAGAAATACTGAAGTTAGTATCATCCCTTTCTTTGATTTTGATATTAGATTTTTTATCTTAGTCATTTATGTTTATATTTTCTCCATATAATTGACCATAAGTATATTCTCAGTGAATAATATAAACTAATTTATTTTAAAAAGCAAGTCTTTCATCGGTAGAATTCTTGTTATTCTTCTGATTTAGCTTTTGTCGCATGAACTCTCAAGTCATCCTGAGCATCAGGATCAGGGCTTATTATGTGTCGAATAATTTCAAAACCTGCTTGAGCAACTTCCTTCAATATATGTTCTGGCTCCCCGATATACCTGCCTGATATTCCGTCTATTATCATACAGCGTGAAACAGGATCGAAACATTTTTTCACCTCAGGGTCTCTCACTTCTCCGCACATCGTTTCGGAAAAGAAAAAACCGTTCGGCTTCAGCACGCGAAAAGCTTCAGTTAAAAACGTTTGTCTGTCATCTCCGATTATACAATGCAGGCAGTGACCGTCAAGAATAAAATTGAAATAATCGTCAGGAAATTCACTTAGGTCAAGAACGCTGCCCAATCTAAAATCAGCCTTAAGATTTAAATCAGCAGCTTTTTCCTTCGCCCAATCTATTGCGGTCGGAGAGATATCAATTCCATATACTTCAAACCCTTTTTCAGCGATCCACAGGGACATT
>JAFGUL010000050.1 GCA_016938535.1 Candidatus Delongbacteria bacterium | reverse complement strand
TAAAAAATTATACGTTATAGGCTGTCTTTCTGAACGTTACATGAAATCACTTAAGGATGAAATACCTGAAGTTGACAAGTATTTCGGGGTTAATGATATGAATAATATCCTGAAGGAATTCGGAATCTGCTTCAGACAAGATTTTGACACAGACAGAATATTAACAGGACCAGGCCATTACGCATATCTCAAAGTCTCTGAGGGATGCGATCGTAACTGCGCATTTTGTGCAATTCCTTTTATCAGAGGCCGGTGCATATCAAGACCGCTTGAGGAGCTGGTTGAAGAAGCCCGTCTTCTGGCTGAATCCGGAGTAAAAGAACTTATACTTGTAGCACAGGATCTGACTTACTATGGAATTGATCTCTATAAAACCCAAAAATTACCTGATCTCATTACTGAACTCTTAAAATCAGGATACTTCGAGTGGATCCGTCTGCATTACCTTTATCCAGCGGGTTTCCCTCAGAACCTGATCCCGGTAATAAGGGATAACCCGGTTATCTGTAACTATATCGATCTTCCTGTTCAGCATATATCAGACAGGATGCTGAAAATCATGAAAAGGTCGCATGGCAGGCATGAAACAGAAAAACTGCTGACAAAAATACGGAAAGAGATCCCCGATGCATGTATCAGGACTACCATGATTGTTGGTCATCCGGGAGAAAGAGAAGAAGATTTTCGTGAACTCAGAAGGTTCACAGAGGAATTCCGGTTTGACAGACTTGGAGTTTTTACCTATTCTAATGAAGAAGGCACCTATTCATATAAAAACTATAAAGATGATATCCCCGGAGAAATTAAAGAAGCACGTCTGTCGGAGCTTATGGAATTACAGCAGTCAATATCTGCCGGACTAAATGAGAAGAGGGTTGGCCAGACACTTAAAGTTGTTATAGACAGGAGGGAGGGGGATTTCTTAATCGGACGCACAGAATATGACTCACCCGAGATCGACCAGGAAGTCCTTATTAATGATAAACATGATCTTAAACCAGGCAATTTTTACGACATCAGAATAACAAAAGCTTTAGATTTTGATCTGTTGGGAGAGCCGGAGGCAAAATGTAAAAGACCGAGAGAATAATAGAAATATATCACCTTGATTTTCAAGATCCGCGGAACAAACTTCGAGATATCCCGATCACCATATGGAATTTTTTGTGCTTACCTGCCCGGCTAAGCTAACCGACTCCGCGGAGCTAAGCAAAGTTATGAGCCCGCAGGGATTCAATCCTCGACTTCCTCTTCTTTATCTTTCACATCTTTCTTTTTCAGGATCTTGATTTTTATTTCTGATTTGGCACTGTTGAATCCGGCATTTATTATTTCGCCATCTCCGGGAACCGCTTTGATAAGCACTTCGGCCATCGGATCTTCAAGATATTTCTGAATTGCACGCTTCAGCGGCCTTGCTCCGTAAATCATATCAAATCCTTTGTCAGCAAT
Source organism: Candidatus Delongbacteria bacterium (assembly GCA_016938535.1). The sequence goes on along the minus strand of JAFGUL010000050.1, from coordinate 766 downwards.
AAAATCTCTTGCTGCAGGAGCAATTTTAAGCTGATAACCCAGAGATCTGACTCTTTCGAACAAACCTTTTAATTCAAGATCGATGATTTTGTTTATCTCCTCTTTACCAAGTGAATTAAACATTATCACATCGTCAATCCTGTTCAGAAATTCGGGAGCGAATGTCTTCTGCAAGGCTTTCTGTAGTATGCTTTTTGTCTGTTCATCTCTCGTTGACTTTCTTGCCTGTGTATCGAAACCTATTCCCCGTCCGAATTCAGCTATTTGTCTTGTGCCTATATTTGATGTGAGTATCACAATTGTATTTCTGAAATCAACCCTGCGGCCGAGGCTGTCAGTAAGCTGTCCCTCATCGAGAACCTGAAGAAGAATATGAAACACATCGGGATGTGCCTTCTCTATTTCATCGAGCAGAACAACTGAATATGGTTTCCGTCTAACTTTTTCGGTAAGCTGGCCGCCTTCTTCGTATCCCACATATCCCGGAGGTGCTCCGACGAGCCTGGAAACCGAAAATTTTTCCATATATTCGCTCATATCTATCCTGACAAGATTATCTGTCGTATCGAACAGGAATTGCGCAAGCACTTTGGCAAGCTGGGTTTTACCGACACCGGTGGGACCAAGAAAAATAAAGGTTCCTATTGGTTTGTTGGGATCTTTAAGCCCGGCTCTGTTCCTCTGGATTGATTTTACTACTTTCTCAATGGCCTCATCCTGACCAATGACACTACCGCGCAATTCATCAGCCATTTTCAGAAGACGT
>JAFGUL010000049.1 GCA_016938535.1 Candidatus Delongbacteria bacterium | reverse complement strand
ATAAATATGTTTATTCTGTTGACGAATACTCAAAAAAGATAAATAAAAAGGTGAAGCATTGAAAAATACCGACAAAGGTCTCAAAGTAAGAAGAATGAGGCTTTCAGACAGAGACAAAATGGTACAAATAGTAAAAGGCATCTGGGACGGTCACGATTACCTGCCGCTTGTATTCGATTCATGGGTAAATGACAAAAAAGGAATGTTCATAGCTGCCGTAAATGAAAATGACGAACTTGTCGGTTTTGAAAAGCTGACCATGCTTTCAGAGTCCGATGCGTGGATAGAGGGATTGAGAAAAGACATGGCATCAGGTGTAAAAGGGGTCGGCAGGTTCCTGACTCAATATATTCTCAGTGAGCTTGCAAAAGACAATAAAATTAAAACGATCCGATTCGCCACATACTTTCAGAATCAAGAATCGATCGGTCTTTTTTCAAAGCTCGGTTTCAGAGTTCTGGAAAGATCAGACCACAAGTCGTACAGACTTCCAAAGATCGGTTTCATACCTGAATACAAGGGCAACAGAGCTGAAGTATGTTATGATCAAAAAGCAGTTTTCAGATATATCGAAAGATCAGACTGGAAGAAAAAGAACCGTTACGGGTTATGTCACTCATGGGTAATGAAGCCTTATAGTGAGGATGTTATCTATAACGATTATGTGTCTAAAGGACAATGCCTTGCGGTTAAGGAAAAAGAAAAGATCATGGGATTATGCATCTATTCGATCAGGGAAAAAGAGGATTTTTTTATTAGTATGATAGAAGCTGAATCGCCGTCAGTTTTCAGAGAACTGATACAAAAGGCAAAACAGCTGTCCTACAAAGAGGGAAGAGAGAGTCTTTGTGTAGTAGTTAATCAAAAAGATAAAATTTCAAAAGAACTTTTCGGTGCGCTCAAATTTAAGAGCTGGGAATCAGAAGGGGATTTTCTTCTGTTCGATCTGCCGTTAGAAATGCTTAAAGATAACAGATAATTATTTCCCTGAGTATTTTGAATTTTCAAAGCCCTTATCGAGCTTTTCAGAGATCTCATGAGGATTATTTAAGGGAAGTTCGCCCTTCGGGGCTTCGTAATTCAAAAAAGCTGTCTTTTTTAAATTCGTAATATTAGGTATCCTGGTTCTGTTGGTAGTTTCTACTCTGTTTCCGTTTTCGTCAACAATGATGATCTTCGGGACAAAAACACCTTTTCTGCCTATGAACCTGTCCATTCTTTCGACGGCTTTACTGAATTCTGCTCCTGTAGCTCTGCCGAGAGCCTCATAATTAGCTATAGTTTTTCCGTCCCATGTCTGAATCGTAGCAAAGCTTTCGGATATCTTTTTCTCTATATCATATATTTTCTTACCCATAAAATCATATCCTGAAGGCATCAGAAGAACTTTCCCGCCTCCGCCTTCAATATTTACTGCATAACTGGGTCTTGTCACTCCGGAAACCCAGCCCTGAAGGTGTTTCATATAAAGTTCGCCTATCTGAACCGGTGTTATGAAGTGGCAGATCCCCTTTTCCTTATGGCACTGAAGAAGATAGTAGGGATGAACGCCGATCCAGAACATGCGCCTGAATGTCTCGGCGAGAGTTTTATAATAATCGTTCACATGGTTTAAAAGAACGGTCTGGTTCCTGATAGTAAATCCGTGATCCAATATCAGCCGAACTGCATTTTGAAGATCTTCTGTTATCTCCTGATAATGATTTATGTGAGTCATAAAATAAACATACTTTCTGACTCCTTTTGTATATCTGTTCGAAGCGGTCTTTATCAATTCGAGCAGGTTTTCATTTATTGCCATCGGTAAAACTACGGGAACCCTTGTAGCGATCCTGATGACTCTGAGGTGATCGATCCTGCTTAACTCTTCAAGAACATATTTCAGCCTTTTCTCGCTAATTCTCAAAGCGTCTCCGCCCGTTACCAGAACTTCATCGATATTTTTGTTGAAGTTTATATAATAAAGTCCCTTGTTAAGCTCGTTAAGGTTTACATCCGTCGTAGTGTCGAGCGACTTGGCGCGCTGACAGTGTACGCAGTAAGAGGCGCAGCTTGTGTTCTCGGCTACGAATAAAGCAATTCTGTTGGGATATCTCTGGTACGCTGCGCCGTAGCTTCTTTTCTCCTCGTCCATCGCACCTTCCTTTCCGGTATTCGGGAAAAGAATATTCGCAGGAGTGGGAACGCTCTGCCAGAATATCGGATCAAGTCTTCTGTGCTCTTTGTCGCCTTCGAGCAGTCTGGGGTGGAAAGGGTCTTTATTCATCAGAGAAGCGTAATAGGGACTTATCCTGAAAGGTTCCTTGCCCTCTTTTTTCAGAGTTTCTATGACATTTCTGATCTCAGATATCTGATGATCACTTAATCTGATAATTTTTTTGAGCTGATCGACAGATCTTATTGAATTCTTCAACTGCCAGCGGGGATCGTACCACTCAGATTCCGTAACATCTTTCCAGAGCTCAATATCTTTGAAGTTTCTCGGCTTATGCAGAAAACTTTTATAATCTCTATTTTCATTCATGTGTAAAATATACGAAAAAAAGAGAAAATCCGCAAGGATCACGCTTATTTCATTATCTTTTTCAGCTCCAGTGCGATCTCAAAAACAGATTCCGCATAAGTTACGCTTGAATTATACCGGAGAATAAATTTCTCGATCGCGGATTTATTCGATCTGTTCAGTTCGTAAAACCTGTTCCAGCCGTTATGGTTGAGAAAATTCGCTATGCTCATGATCGCATCATTCATTTCTGAAAGGTCGGCTCTTCCGTCGCCTCCGCCGTCAACTGCGAGATGAAGATTGAACGGCATGAACTGTGTAAAACCGAGAGCTCCGACAAAATTACTTTCCATTTCTGACGGATCGTGAGAATTATCAAGTGCGTATTTTATTATGTGGTAAAGGCTGTTTCCGGCAGAATTTTTGAGCCGGTCTATTCTTTTAAGATTCTTAGTTCGTTCCTCAACATCCTCAGCAGGATTCTCCACCGCATAGAGCGACTGAGCGAGCAGGACTTCGAAAGGATTATATTTCAGAGGGACTTTTCCGAGATTAGTTTCTTTCCTCAATACAGCCACTATGATCTCTCTGTTGACATTGTATTTTTTCTCTGCCCTTTCAAGAACATCAGCATACTTTATTGAGAATTCTTTAAGTTCTGTGAAATTGAATTTTTTAATGTCGAATCTGTCCGCCTTCATCTGCTCTTCTATCGAGTGAGGCTTATAGTAAAAATGTACCGGCTCGAACCTTACCTTACTTACACGGACAAGAATGCTGTCTATCTCTGAAGAAGTAACAGACTCTTTTTCTAACCTCTTTACAAGATCTTTATAAACATCAGTATTTCTGAACGATCCAAGCGTAAAATCTGAAAAATATTCTTTAAGAATATAGTACTCTATGCCGAAACTTATGTATTTAAGAATTGAACTGTCGTCCCATCTTCCTATTCTGTTTTGAAAATATGATGACGAGTCGAGATTCTCTTTGATGTTCGCGAGTGTTTTTAGTGTATCGAACCGGTCTGTAAGGCTGTATTTATATAAATTGTATCTGATCGTTCTATAAAATATTTCATCAACCGTATTGTGAATATTATTCCGGTCCGGCTTAACAGAATGAATTTCCGTGTTCAGACTGTCCCGTAATCTTGAAAGGTAGATATCCTTATATTCATACAGATATTTTGCTCTGGGAGGAACGAGATTTCTCAGGTTCTGTGCAGTAAGACCGGCTGAAAGAGCGATCAGGATTATTACAAATATATTAAGGAATTTCCTTTTCAGACCGCCTCCTTTTTTCATTGCTTTAATGATAACAAAAAAATAAAGCTGAATCAATTAAAAATTCATTTAGTTTT
>JAFGUL010000048.1 GCA_016938535.1 Candidatus Delongbacteria bacterium | reverse complement strand
TTCTCCGGGTTTTACTATAACCGTATCTCCCACTGCTATGTCGTCAAGGCTGATGATCATTTCCTGACCCTCTCTTATCACGGTCGCCGAATTGGGGGATAGCTTCATCAGACTCTCTATAGCCTGACCTGTCTTTCTTTTTGCCACTGCCTCAAGGTACCTTCCAAGAATTACTACGGTTATAAGTACCGCACCTGTTTCGAAATAATTGTGATGATCGTGGGTGAGGACGAGAAATACGCTGTAAAAATATGCCGCACTCGTTCCGAGAACCACAAGCGAGTCCATGTTCGCTGTTCTGTTCTTTAAGGCTTTGAAGGCACTGACATACATATCTTTTGCAACATAGAACTGGATAGGGGTAGCAAGAAACCAGAGTATATAATTCTGATAGGGATGTGGAAAAAGGGGATCGGACATGAAGAACATGCCGAGAATAAAAGCGGGGAGGGCGAAAATTATGGAGAAGAAGAACAGCTTGCGAAATTTTAAACTGTCATCAATCAAGGCTTTTTTTTTTCGCCTTCCGCCGCAATAGATGCTTTATATCCCAAATTTCCGATCACTGTAATTATATCATCGGCAGAAATTGCCGATTCATCTATTTCGAAATCGGCACTGTTCGTAAGAAGATTAACAGAAACACTATTGACACCTTTAAAGTTTTTAAAAGTTAGTTCAATAACAGCCGAACAGCTTGCACAGTGCATTCCTTTTATGTCAAATCTGAGTTTTTTCATAATTAACCTCTTTTTTTATAAATATAATAAAACCGGAAATATTAAAACATGATAATTGTTTTATTTCTTCATTCTTTCCTGAAGAGCTATCCTGATTATTTCCTGAGTTGAGGTCTCTTTTCCTTTTTCGCGGACAATTTTTGAAACGATCGAGTTTGCATCAGAGTTTTTGTATCCAAGCCTGACAAGAGCTGCAGAGGCTTCAGAATTCGGACTGCTTTCAGTTTTATTAAGAGCATTTAAAAAGGCCATATCGTCAGATTTTCCGAACTTGTCTTTGAGTTCAAAAATGATCTTCTGCGCCGTTTTCTTTCCTATCCCGTGCGCCTGAGAGATGAGAGTTACATCAGCTGTTACTATCGCATTGAAAAGTCTGTCATATTTAATATCGGACAGCAGCTGCATGGCTGTTTTTGATCCTACACCTGAAACGGAACTTAGAACGGTAAACATTTCCTTTTCTTTTTTATCGGCAAAGCCGAAAAGAGACATATCATCTTCTCTGACCTTGAATACCGTATGAAGCATCTGCTCCTCATTAACTTCTTTTAGAGCGGAATAAGTGTATGAAGAAATATTAACTGAATAACCAACACCTCCGCAATTCAATATCGCTTTTCCGGGTTCTTTATGTAAGATTTTACCTATAAGGATCTCGATCATTTACCGCTCATTTCCTTTATTTGTGAGTTATACTTGTATTTTTGCAGAAACGAGATCGCTATTGCTGCGGCATCTGTCGCATCATTGGGTTTTGGCACTTCGGAAAGTTTCAGTATGGATGTGATCATGAACTGTACCTGTTCTTTCGATGCGTTCCCGTTCCCTGTGATATTCTGCTTAACTTCTCTCGGTGAAAATTCAGCGACTTCAAGTCCCGATTTCGCGGCAGCTATTATAGCGGCTCCCCTTGCGTGACCAAGCTTCAGCGCAGACTGAATGTTCTTGCCGACGAAAACAGATTCTATTGCGAATTTATCCGGATTGAGAGAAACGATGACTTCTCTTATCCCGTCATGAACCGTTAAAAGCCTTTCCGCCATTGATTCTTTGGGTGATGTCCTTATAACTCCAAGCTCGATCAGGGATATAACACCCTGAGAATCCTTATCAAGAACTGCGTAGCCGGTACATCCTATTCCGGGATCGATCCCTAAAACTCTCATATATTAAATATTTTCCATGTCGGATTCTTCAATATCAGCGTTATTATAAACTCCCTGAACATCATCAAGGTCCTCTAGGGAGTCAAGAAGAGTTATAAGATTTTTTACTTTATCAGAGGGTACTTTAACCTCATTATCCGCGATCATAGTAACTTCGTTAGATTCAAACTCGTATTTTTTTTCAAGTTTATCGCATACCGAGAGATAATCCTCGAAAGCCGTTGTTATTACAAATTTATCATCCTCCCGCACCATATCTTCGGCTCCGGCCTCCAAAGCATCCTCGAGAACGGAATCCTCGTCCTTACCTTCCGCGTCAATAACTATCTGTCCCACTTTTTTGAACATCCATCCTACAGAACCGTTCTCACCGAGATTTCCCCCGTATCTTGAGAACAGATGTCTGACTTCGCTTACCGTTCTAACTTTATTGTCGGTCATAGTTTCGACGATTATTGCCACTCCGCCGGGGCCATAGCCTTCATAATTAATGTCTTCGTAAGAAATGCCGGGCAGTTCTCCCGCACCTTTTAGCCTGGCCTTATTAATATTGTCAAGCGGAACATTAACGGATTTAGCTTTCATGATCGCTGTTTTAAGCCTTGGATTTGCATCCTCATTGCTGCCTCCGAGTTTTGAAGCAGTCATAACTTCTTTAAGGAATTTTGTAAAGATCTTGCCTCTTGCGGCATCAGTTTTCTCTTTTTTTCTTTTTATAGTTGCCCATTTAGAATGACCTGACATTTATAAGTCTCCCGTATAATTTCTAATCTATTTCCAGAACTTCAACATCAATATCTCCGACAGGGATCGTAATTTTAAACCTGTCACCTGCTTTTTTGCCGAGAAGGCCTTTTCCGATCGGTGAATCAGCGGATATCTTTCCTTCGAGAGGGTCAGCTTCAGCCTGAGACACAAGTGTATATTCAAGCTCTTTATTTCTTGTATGATCTTTGATCTTAACTTTGCTAAGTATTCTGATCTTGTTTGATTTCTTTTTGCCTTTCTTAACTATTTCGCTGTTACCTATATAGTTTTCAAGTTCAGCGATCCTGATATCCAAAGTTGAAAGGTCCTCTTTTGCAGATTTAAAATCTCCGTTCTCTCTGAGGTCTCCGAGCTTTCTTGCCTCATTTACTCTGTTCAGGACTGCAGGCCTGTCTATATGTTTGTAATTGTAGAGTTTTTCTACGAGTTTTTTCATTCCTTCTTCGGTCACATAATTCATTTGTTCTATCCGGTTTAATTTTATTTATTTTATTGCTTTTTATTCGGGGATAGTAAGCTTCTTTGCCTTTTTAAGTTCTTGTTCGGCGCTTTTGGCAAGATCTGTACCCGGTGACAGTTCAATGACTTTTTTGTAATATATAATAGCTTTTTCATAGTTCTCAGACTTCATATTATTATCTGCTATAGTGAAGTATGATTCAGCTTTTGAGAAATTATCATTGATTTCCTTTACGCTGGGAGTTTTCTTTGCATCAGGTGCTACCTTTTCAAGTTCTTTTTTGACCTGCACTCCGAAACTTTCAGGCATGTTCTCAATTATTTTTAGGGATGCGTATGCAGCATCGTGATCGCCCTTCTTAAGAAATTCAGAAGAAAACCAGGTATAAACTTCATAAATTGTTGTGAAAAGTTTCAGAGGTTCGATTCCGATGGGATCAAAAGACTTTTTTCTTGTCGGCTCGTGCTCTTCAAGTATAAATAATGGTACAGATTGAGAGTTTATCATTTTGGAAAAGTTAAGGCCTTCGGGAGTCGTATTTTCAATTTTACAAAGTATAAAAGTTTTTTGCAGAAAATCCAGATTGCCTCTCTCGATCAAAGCGTTGAATTCAGTGCTGTTTTTATCTGAACCGTAAAAAAATATCAGCAGGGGTGATTCATTCCTGTCGGCTTCTTTCACAGCTTTATCGTAAAACTGAATCCATTCACCACTTAGGCAGGAGAATACAGTCAGCAGCCATATCAGAATGAAGAAATTTTTCATCAGTTTTTCCTGTAGATGTTTTTTCTTTCCTCAATTTTTTTGAGGTAATTTCTTCCTTCGGCAGGGATCTTTGGTTCTGTGGTCAGAATCCTGTATGCTTCATCATCCGATTTATCTATTAGGTTGTGAGTCTTGTAAGCTTTATTCAGGATAGTACCCATACCCTGATTATATGAAGCGATCGCATAATATTCGTTTTTGGTTTTGCTGCTTGTTTTTCCGTGGGTCCTCTTTTCGTATCTGTTCCACCAGTTGTAAAGGAAATTTATATACCATGTGCCCATTTTCAGGTTGTTTTCAGGGTCGAAAAGATATTCAGATTCTACGATCTTATCCGAGCCGTATAAGGCTTTATGGGCATCTCTTCCGGCCTGAGAGGGAATGATCTGCATCAGTCCGCATGCCATGGGAGTTCCGTCGGGTCTTCTTGAGAAAGCCTTGGGATTAAAAGCAGATTCGGTATGGATCAAGGCAAGAACTACAGATACATCAAGGTCATATTTCTCGCTGTGTTTAATGATCAGGTCCATATACTGTTCGGCTCTTTTCTGAATGCTGTTGGGAGCCATTTCAAGCGTGACGGTAAATTTCGTCCTTGCTCTTCCGTCATCGCCGATCACAACTTCTTTCTTCACATTCTCTTTTACAGCTTTATTTATGAATTCTTCTTTATTTGAATTATCAACTGTCTTGATTATTTTCTTTTCTTCTTTGGCTTTCTTTTCGGCGAGCTTTCTTCTTTCCTCAGCTTCTTTTCTTGCTATCTCTGCCTGTTCTGCTTCAAGTTTCTTTTTCTGTTCGATCAGTCTCTGTTTTTCACGGGCTTCTTTTTCTGCCTGAGCTTTTCGGTCAAGCTCCTGTTTTTTTAATTCAAGAGCTCTTCTCTGTTCTCTGGCTTTCTCCATCAGGGCAGCCTGCTCTTCATCGTATTTTTTCTGGAGCTCGAGTATCTTGTTTTCATGTTCTTCATTCGTTTTTTCGAAAGCTATCTGACCTTCCATGAACTTATTTCCGGTACCTTTTTCTCTTTCATTCAGCATGTCTTCGAATTGTTTTCGGATGAGTTTTTCCGCTTCTTTTTCATTGTCAGTTTCTATAAGAGCTGCAACCTCGACCTTATTATTATCGAAATCAACCACGCTCAAAGTGTTAAGATCTTTTCCGTAATTCGACCATACTTTAGGAGTTGTGTTCGTATATTCCCCCCACTTGCTTCGCACGCTGTTAACATATTCCTGCCATTCCTTTCTTTCTTTTTCAACTCTGGCTTTATATGCATCCAGTTCAGCATCTCTTTCCTGTTTCCACTGCTGGATCTCCTGCTGCTGTTGTTTTTTGTATTTCTCAAGCTCGGATTCCTGAGAATTAAGGCTTACAAAAAAGAGTATAAAGAATACTGCCAGGATTACTTTTTTCATGTTTTTCTCCATGGTTATATAATCACAAATAACAAAGGCTTTATGCCTTACATACATAAAGTAGTAAATAAATTCGGAAAAATCAATCTTTTATTTCGTGAATTTTTTAGTTGCGCAAATATCTAATATGTGTTAAATTGTGACTAAGTGGATTGTTCCATGAAGCGGACTATGATTTTTTAAGAAATATCATTCTCGGAAATGAAAAAGTCCGTATAACAAATTTTTAATTAGGAGGTAGCAAAATGACAGAGCGTGAAACTGGTTCTGTAAAGTGGTTCGATTCTTCAAAAGGATACGGATTCATTACAACTGACGGCGGAAGAGACATCTTCGTACATTATTCCGCAATTACTAATGACGGTTTTAAGACACTTCAGGACGGTCAGAAAGTAGAATTCACAGTAGCAGAGAACGACAAAGGTCCTCAAGCTCAAGACGTAAAAACTATATAGATATGAATCGAATATAGTACAATGTGAAATGCGACGGAAACCGTCGCATTTTTTATTTCAAACTCTGAAAGAGGTGAAACATGAAAATTCTGATACTTAGATTTTCTTCGATGGGGGATATTCTTCTGGCTACTCCGGTTCTCGATGTGCTTAAATCAAAATTTCCGGGGTGTGAAATTGACTGGATCGTGAACAGTAAATTCGGAGATGCACTTTCAACCAACCCGCTGATAAACAAACTTTTACTCTTCAAAGATAAAAAAGGGCTGAAGAAGATAAGAAAAGAGATCAAATCTGCAGGATATGATTATATATTCGACCTTCATCTTAATTCGATCAGCAGTTATCTCACCGGAGGGCTTAAAAATGTTCACGGCTATGAAAAAAGAGTATTCAGGAGATTCATGCTTGTCCACTTCGGTCTGGCCTATAAAGATATAAAACCCGTTACTAGAATGTATTTCTCTGCGCTGGAAAAAGCAGGTATTGAAACATCGGGGACATGGAAACTCAAGTTCGGGCTGGTCAAGGACACAGAGGTGAGAACGGTAAATAAATATAATCTGCACAACACGAGTTATGTTCTTTTCATTCCCGGAGCCAGCTATGCGACAAAAATGTGGCCGAAAGAATATTTCAGAGAGCTTGCTGAAAAAATATCAAAGAACAGCAGAATACACAAAAAGATCATTATTATAGGCAAAGGAGCTGTGGAGACCGATACCGCCAGGTATATAAGCTCAGGTTCAGAAGGATATGTAATTGATCTGGCAGACAAACTTTCTCTTCAGGAAACAGCTGCGGTCATCAAATTTGCAGATATTGTTGTAACTAACGATAACGGGCCAATGCATCTTGCCGAATGCTTCGGTAAAAAAATACTGGCTTTATTCGGATCAACGACCGAAGAATTCGGTTTTTTTCCTTACTCTACAGTTTTCAGAGTGATGGAGGATAAAACCCTTAAATGCAGACCTTGCACTCATTTTGGAAGAAAAAAATGTCCGAAGGGCCATTTCAAATGCATGAATAATATCACTCCCGACGAAGTTTATGATAATGTAATCGAAATGCTGAATGACTGACCTTATTGTAAAAATTCTGCTTCTCGCAGCTCTTTCGGCGGAGTTGGTGTATATTCTTTTCAGAGATCCAAGGGTAAGATACATAACAGTTCCTTTTTTCGTCATTTCTATTATTATTACCGGATATGTTATCGCAGATTCTTTTACCCTTATAAATTTTGTCCGACTATCTGCTCTTATTCTTCTTCTTGCATCAAGAATCTATCTAAAAAACAAACCTTACGAAAAACCCGACTACAGGTATCTTCTCATACTGTCAGGCACGATCCTCATACATATATAAAAAAAGACCGGAAATTCCGGCCTTTTTGAGGGAGGTGTTATGAGGCTTATTTTTTCATTCTGTTCATCTTCATCATGCCCATTCTACCGTGTGCAGAGTGAAGTTCTCTGAATTTTTCTATCTGATCTTTAGAAAGCAATTTGGTTATTTCTGCCATTTCGTCAATTCTTGCATTCTGAGATTTCAGTCTTACATCAGATATTTTCTTAACAATGTTTTTTGCTTCTGAAAAATTCATATCCTGCATAGCCTGATGCTTGTCAATCTGAAGTTTTTCTTTTTCCGCATCAAGATCGATGTCCATTTTCCTGTACTTAACTTTTATCTGTTCAATTTTCCCGATCTGCTCTTTACTCAGGTCAAGTTCTTCAAACATCATCGGTCCGAATCCGCCTTTTTCTCCCATCATTTTGCAGTCCCCGCCTCTTTTATTCATGCCGGAACCCTGATGCATTCTTCCCATCATCGGCATTTCTTCACCTCTGATCATACGCTTCTCGATGTTGATCTCTTTCTCTGTCGCCTGAGCAAAAGTCATCATGAGCATTGCGGCTGCCAGGGTCAGTACTGCTGTTATCTTTTTCATTTTCGGTCTCCTTATTTTTATTTTGCCTTTCAAAGCAGTAAACGCAACCGAAACAGATTTATTTTAAATGTTTTGAAAAAAGGTAAGATATTTCTTATTTTTCATTAAAATTACCGGGAGCAGAAATGACTGAGTACGAAAAATATTTTATACCTGTTTACAAAAGACTGGAAAAAAAAATAACCGGATCCGAAGGTTGTTACCTTATTACAGAAGACGGAAATTACCTTGATATGTTCAGCGGACTTGGGGTGAACGCTCTCGGTTACAATAACTTAGAAATTAATGAAGCGGTAAAAGATCAGATAAAAAAATATTATCATATTTCGAACTATTTTGAGGCTGAAACAACAGGTCTTCTAGCAAAATACCTCGTAGAAAATACTTTTGCCGGCAAAGTTTTTTTTGCAAATTCTGGAACTGAGGCCATCGAAGCCGGAATGAAGATAATCAGGAAATATTCTAAAGAATATAGCAGGCCGGATATAGTTACTTTTTCAAAAGCATTCCACGGCAGAACACTTGCATCGGCATCCGTAACAGAACCGGATAAATCAAGTTCATACAACTGTCCCGGAGTTCCCAATATAATAAAGCTTCCTTTCAATGATACTGAAAGTCTGGATTCGATCGGCAGTAATACCGCAGCGGTTTTTCTCGAAGTGATACAGGGGCAGGGGGGAGTGAATATAGCTTCACCTGAATTCGTGAAAAAGCTTAGATCTGCAACTAAAGAACACGGTACGATACTGATTATTGACGAAATACAGTCCGGAATGGGCAGGACAGGTAAACTTTTCGCGTTCGAACACTACGGAATAATACCCGACCTCTGTGTAACAGCAAAAGGAATAGGAGGGGGACTACCTCTCGGAGCTTTACTTGCAGGTGAGAAATTCGCTGATTATCTCGGATACGGAGAACACGGTTCCACATTCGGCGGGAATCCCGTTTCGTGTGCAGCCGGACTTGCAGCGATTCAACAGATCAGCAAAAAAGAATTTCTCGATTC